>PLTJ01000430.1 GCA_003164455.1 Acetobacteraceae bacterium | reverse complement strand
GCAAGCGCCAGGGCTTCCCGAGCCAACGCTTCCCGGGCTGGTTGGAGCTGGGGCGCGCCTTCCGCGATGGCTTCCTGGCGATGATGACGCCGGTGATCCTGCTTACCGGCATGTTCAGCGGCTTGTTCACGCCAACCGAGTCCGCCGCGGTCGCCACCACCTACGCACTGCTGCTGGGGCTGGTCGTTTACCGCACGCTGCGCCCAGCGGATATCGTGCAGATTCTCGTCAATACCGTCGAGACAGTCGGGGTCGTGACCGCGCTGGTCATGGCCGCCGGCGCCTTGGGTTGGTGCATGTCGATCTCGCGCCTCCCGCAGACCGTGGCACCGGCGATGCTCGCCACCATCCATAGCCCGGCCGTATTCCTGCTACTCTGCAATGTGATACTGCTGCTCATCGGCTGCTTCATGGAGACGATAGCGGCGCTGCTGATCCTGATCCCGATCCTGGTGCCGGTGGCGGTGGCCTTCGGCGTGTCGCCGGTGCAGTTCGGTATCATGATGATCTTCAATCTCATCCTCGGCGCGATCCACCCGCCAATCGGGGTGGTTCTGTTCGTCGCCTCGCGGATCGCCGAGATCAGCTACGAGAAACTGGCGCGCGCCGTACTGCCCTGGCTGATCCCATTGCTGGTGGTGCTGCTGATGGTCACGCTGTTCCCGCCGATCACGATGTTCCTGCCGACTTTGGTTATGGGGCGGTAGACCGGGGGTTCGCCTGAGACAGGGGCGACTTGTCTTCTATGCATGAAACTCGGAACCGGAGTTCCGGCCTGCCCGATGCAAATCGGACCACGCCAACCGGATGTCGGTGCTCTCAGCCATCCACGACACCCAAGAGTCGGGCGTTGCGCTGGTCGTCCGGGCCGGCNNTTCAGGCAGCACTCCCATTCAAGGCATGCCCAGCCGGCGTAGCCGTAACGGGCGAGGCGCGAGAATATTCCCCGAAACTCCACCTGGCCATCGCCGAGGCTGCGGAAACGGCCAGGGCGTTCAATCCAGGACTGGTAGCCTCCATAGACGCCGCTGCGGGCCGACGGAATGAATTCCGCGTCCTTCACATGAAAGGACCGAATCCGCGTATGGTAGCAGTCGATGAAGCCGAGGTAATCCAGGTGCTGTAGCAGGAAATGGCTGGGATCGTACAGAATGGCGAGTCGGGGGTGGTTGTCCACCTTCTCGAGCAGCCGCTCAAATGTCACGCCATCGTGCAAGTCCTCGCCGGGATGCAGCTCAAAGCAGAGGTCGGCCCCGGCGTCGTCGAAGGCATCCAGGATCGGACGCCACCGTCGCGCCAGTTCGGTAAAACCGGCATCGACGAGGCCCGCGGGAGTCGGCGGGTAGGGGTAGAAATACGGCCATAACAGAGATCCACTGAACGTCGTATGCCGTGTCAGGCCCAGGCGCTTCGTGGCACGCGCCGCAAGCAACAGTTGTGCGCTGGCCCATTCGCGGCGGGGCGCCGGATGGCCGCGCAACGCCTCCGGGGCGAAGATGTCTACCACATCGTCATAGGCTGCGTTGGCCGCCATCAGATGGCCCTGCCGGGCGCTGCTGAGTTCGGTCAGTTGCAGGCCGTGGCGAGCCAAAACTCCGCGAACCTCGTCACAATACGCATCGCTTTCGGCGGCGCGCCCGAGATCGAAGATTGCCGGATTCGTCGTCGGAATCTGCAAGCCACGAAACCCAAGCCCGGCGGCCCAGCCCGCAATGCCTTCCAGTGAGTCGAACGGCGGCGCCGTCCCGATGAACTGGGCGATGTACAAGCCCGGCCCCTGGATGGTAGCCGGTATGATCTGCGTCTTCGGCATTGGACCCATCCAGCTTGATTTAGATCAATACGGTGGCGGACTTAGATCGGATCAACTCGAAGTAGATATCATATCCCAGACCCAGCGACCAGCGCCAGCGCAAGGTGGTTGTCGGTCGGGATTGCCAATCTCGGAACTCCGATAACCCGCAATGCTGCTGTACTCGCTGGCGGCGCTGGTGGAGACGCAAGGTGTCCCTCTGGACCGCGCGCAACAATTCGCGACGATCAGATGATGGTGTCGTCGGTCAGCGTGCGGCCGATCAGATACGCATCGGCAACAACAGCCAACGGTAACTCGTCCAGTTGGGACTCGCCGCGAGCGATCATCTCGGCGAAACGGTCGTATATGAGAGGATATTCTAGGTTCTCCCCGTCCACGACAACGGCTCCATCGACTTCGAGATGTTGGGGCGCGTTTGTCGTCCGTAGACGTTGGCCGCCCCGGGTTACGATTTCTATCGTGCGTTCGACAGTCGTTGAGCGCCAATCCATCTCGGCATGCAGGCGGTCATCTCCTTGAAGGCCGGCGAAATCCATCTCCGCGGCGATCGGTGTTTGCGAACGATTCGGTATCCGTAGTGTTGCCGCGCGAACCACCAGCGGGTCCGGAAGTATTCGTGTCAGAATCGAAAATCCGTTTATGCCAAAATCGAAGACGCCGAAGCCCCCCACTTTCCAAATCCAGTCCTGGCCGGGATGAGACACAGTGACATCCTCTCTCCAGATCATTCTGAGTTTTGCTACCTGCTGATCTGCGAGGATCTCTCGGGCTCGTTCGACGGCCACACTGAATTGGGAATGCCAGGCGCCCAACAGCGTGACCCCGGCGCGCTCGGCTGCCAGTCGAACTTGACGAAACTCGCCGAGCGTCGAAAAAGGTGGCTTCTCCAACAAGACATGCTTGCCCGCCGCAATCACATCCAGCGCGATGCGGCATCGCACATCAGGCGGAGTGCAGATGGCAATGGCCTCAATGCTGGGTTCCGATGCCAGCATATCACGATAGTCACGGTACTGCCTTCCGCACATCGAGGTCTCTACCGGACGCCGATTGGCGCCAGCGACAATTTCGAAGTCGGGACTTGCGGCGATCACCGGCAGGTGCCGTTTGAGCGTGATCACACCGAGGCCTATTACGGCGATGCGACAGGGAGACATTGCGGTTCACTCCTATAAGTCCGCTAAACGGAACATCGTTGAGAAGGAAAATCTGGGTTCACCCGGGATCCACCGGGAGGCCATCCCGAAGCGGCATCAGGATCACTTTTGCGCCGATTTGCAACGTTTATGCGTGGTCCGGGCCAGGAATGGAACGTCGGCAGCCGATACGCGTGCAGGCGGTCGGTTCCGGCAGCTCAAGAGTCGCAAGAACCCGTAATTGCGCCTGCCTTGTGGGCGGCAAGCCCAGAGTCGAACACCCACGTGACCACCCCGATACTGTACCAGATCCTGGTTCGTACATCCCAGCCAGAACCGTTCCCAGATTCGCCGCCTCGACGCATTTGGCCATGGCCACCGGACGGCGGCCCATGAAACTGCAGCCGTCCGCTGCCGCCGGCAGTTCGTCGAGATCAAACCAGTCGCAGAACATGAACAGCGTCTTCGGCTCAAGCTCCACCTGCAGCACCGCACGAGCCTCGCGCCGGATGTCGAGAAAGGCCACGAGCACGCCATTGGCGGCGAATGCGCGCAGGGTCGCCCCTCCTGACACCACGGGAAATTGGCTTCGTCCGCTGTCCCTGCCTACGTCTTTGCCGAACAGGTGGGGTTACGGACATAGCGAATTCTATCATAGTTGGCGCGCCGGTGCAAAAGGCGGCTGAGATCAGGGGCGAGATCGCCGGGCTGGAAGGCCGGATGGCTCGCATAGGGCGGCGCTGGATCACGTCCAGGCGACGTTGCGGATGTTCGACCCGTCCAAGGACGTGCAGCGGATCAAGCCCAAGCGTCCGGCGGCCATGCATCGACCTACTTCGCCATGGGCGAGATCACCAGGCGATGCCACGACACCTTGCGCGAGGCGTCCGGTCTGGTGTCTGCGGAGGACATCGCGCGGCGGGCCATGGTGGACAAAGGGGTAGACCCGGAGGACGGCAAGCTCCGCAGCGACTTCATCCGGCGCATCCTTTGGGCGCTGCACAGGCTAGCCCAAGAGGGAAAGATCGAGCGCGTCGGGACGGGGCTGGGGGCGCGGTGGAGGATGCCGGCAATGCCTTGATCGCCACACTGGCGTCTCGTTCGAGTCCGAGTCGCTCATAATCCGTAACAAAATTGGCGCTTGCATCGAATCGGCCATAAAATTTGGTACGCCTTGATATCGTGGCGGGCTAGGTACGGATTCCCATTGCACCGACACCCACGTTCCCCCTACAAGCGATCCGACACCTACGAACGAAAAAGGGTCCCTGGCAGGACCCTTCCCCGTAGGCATCCGCCGGACATAGGAGCCGCGGGCGGATTGGTAGTTTGTGTGCCCCTGTTTGCCGGGGTTAGCCTCTGGCAGTCAAGCCTTTCGCGGCTCCTTTCCAGGGCAATCGAGTGAACCTGTGGGGGATTCCGGTGCGGCGTGAAATGCGATTGATAGGGTGCCTCAAGAGTGGAGGCCCGCATGGAGCAGCCGAGGCAGGTATCCCTCCTGGCGCATTTTGCCGCGCTTCGCGATCCCCGTCAGGTGGCGAAGGTTCTGTACCCCTTGCCGGAAATTCTGCTGGTGGTGCTGGGACAGGAGGCGGTTGCCGAGAAGTCCAACGAGATCACCGC
>PLTJ01000023.1:529-2648 GCA_003164455.1 Acetobacteraceae bacterium | reverse complement strand
CCAGGATGGTGTACGGCAGCTTGGACCCGCCCTTGATATTGCGGACGATTTCGACCACGTCGTCGCGCAGCAGCGGCTCACCGCCGGAGACCTGCACCACGCAGGGATGTAGCGCGTCCATGTAGCGGCCGTATTCGGCGGGCTTCAGATTGTGCGATTCATCGCGCGGCCCGCCGTGGTCGCAGTGCTTGCAGAAGCAGGTGCAGGCGTCCGTCACCTCGAAGGAAACCACGATGGGGCGTTGGGCGAGCCAGTTGAGCGAACCACGCCCGATAATCCGCAGCGATTCGATGAGGGGGACCTTGCGCAAACGATAAGCCTCGAAGAAAAACGATGGTAACATGGCGCGCCGCGCGCAAAGAGCGCCGCGGGGGCTGGCCGCGGAAGCCCACCGCTTGTCCGAAGTGCGGCGCCCCCTGCGACTCGGCTCGGCGGGCGCTGGCGCACTGCTGAAAGGTCTGCGTTATTCTCGAAGCATGGTGGGCGACGAATCCCTGGTCCGGATTGTGGATGCCGCGATGGCCGAGGCCGCCCGCAAGAGCGGGCACTGGCTGGTCTGCCGCCCCGGCTGCAGCGACTGCTGCAAGGGACCTTTCCCCATCACCCAGCTTGACGCTCGAAGGCTGCGAGAGGGGCTGGCGGAACTCGAGCGGAGCGACCGGCAGCGCGCCGCCCGTGTGCGCGAACGCGCGCGCCAGGCGGTAGGGGACGCCGCTGCGGATGACGACCCCTGTCCGGCGCTCGACCCTTCGACTGGAACGTGCGACCTGTACGCGGCGCGCCCCATCACCTGCCGCATCTTCGGCCCGCCGGTGCGCTGGGGCTCCGACGCCGTGGGCCTGTGCGAGTTGTGCTTCCACGGGGCCAGCGACGAAGAAATTGCGGCGTGCGGCGTGGAAGTCGATCCGCGGGGGCTGGAATCCCAATTGTCAAGTGAACTCGAGGAAAGCACCGGCGTGTGCGGCGAAACCTCGGTGGCTTTGGCGCTGGTCGCGGCACAATGAACGTTCGACACGCGCTGGCGATCCTGGGGCTTTGGGCGTTCGCACTGCTGGCGTATTCCAATTCCTTTCGGGCCGGCCTCTCGCTCGACAATGCCTGGGTGATTCAGGAAGATTCCCGCATACAGGCCGCCACATTTGAGAATGCGCGGCTGATCCTGACGCAGGATTATTCGTACAGGAACTCATCGAGCGGGCTATATCGCCCGCTGACCACGTTTTCCTACCTGCTGAATTACACCATCCTCGGCGGAGGCGCTCATCCGGCTGGCTACCATTGGGTCAATTTCGGGTTGCATGCGGTGAACATCCTGCTGGTTTACTGGCTGGGGTTGCTGCTGTTTGAGGAGATGGCACCGGCGTGTGCACTGGCCGCGGTCTGGGCGCTTCATCCCATCCTCACCGAAGCGGTTACCAACATCGTGGGCCGCGCCGATCTGCTGGCCGGTCTCGGGGTGCTGGCGGGGCTGCTGTGCCACGCGAAGAGCGCGGCTGCTTTGGGGTGGCGCAAGGCGGCGTGGATGGCGGGGCTGATGCTGGCCGCCGGCATCGCGGTGTTCTCGAAGGAAAGCGGCGTGGTGCTGCTGGCGGCGATGCTGATTTACGATCTCACAGTGGGAAGAGGGGAAGCACGCGCCCGCTTGCCCGGATACCTCGTGGCGGCGGTGCCGGCGGCGATTTTCCTTTATGTCAGGTGGCGGGTTTTTGCCGGGCTGGCCGCCACGCCGGTTCCCTTCACCGATAACCCGCTGGTTGGCGCCGGGTTCTGGACTGCGCGGCTTGGCGCCGCCAAGGTGATCGGCAAATACCTATGGCTGCTGGTGTGGCCGAGCGATTTGTCCTGCGATTACTCCTATAACCAGATCCCGGTGGCCGGCGGTTTTGCGGCGCTGGCGGTTTGTGCCGCCGCCGCGGCGATTGCAATTTATTGTTACCGCCGGCGGAAAGTGGTGTGCTTTTTCATCGCATTCTTTTTCGCGGCGTTGGCGCCCACTTCCAACCTGGCGATTCTCATCGGCAGCATCATGGCCGAGAGATTTCTGTACCTGCCGTCGCTGGGTTTCGCCGGGTGTCTGGTTTGGGCGATCTATAGGCGGCCGCGCATGGCGCCGGCCGTG
>PLTJ01000023.1:0-522 GCA_003164455.1 Acetobacteraceae bacterium | reverse complement strand
CAAAGGAGAAGGGATGGACCGCGCCGTGGGCGAGGCGGACCGGTCGCTCGCTATTCTCGACAGCCTGCCGGACGATCGAAACGTTCCCCAGGCCTACGCCGTCGCCGGTTTCCTGTACATCATGCAGGGCGACCTGCTGGCCGGCCAGGGCACGCAGTGGTACCGGAAAGCGTTGGTTGTGTTGTTGCGCGGCGAGAGAATCGATCGCGCGGCCGCCCAGGAACTCCGCCGCCAGAATCAATTGCGCGGCATCGCGACATCCGCCTCGGGCTGGTACCCCTTGTACCTGGCGCTGGGCGACGCGTACCTTCGCCTGTCCGATCCGGGCAAGGCCATGGAAGCGTTTGAGTACGGCCGCATCCTCCGCCCGGCGCCGGAGTTTTTCGAGGACATGTCGGTCGCGCGGCGCGCGATGGGAGACCCGCAACAGGCTGCCATCACACTGATCGAGGGCCTGCTGGTGGACAAGAGTAACGTCAAGCTGGCTTCGGAGTTGGTGGCTCTGTACCGGCAGACCGATCC
>PLTJ01000058.1 GCA_003164455.1 Acetobacteraceae bacterium | reverse complement strand
CGTGCGTCACCGTCTCGGCGGCGCCGCCATGGTTGGTGGCGACCACCGGACGCGCCATCGCCTGCGCCTCGATGACCACGCGGCCGAACCCCTCCGGCGCGGTGGAAGCGCTGATGACGACGTCGGCGATCGCATACGCGGCCGGCATGTCGTCAACCTGACCGACCAGGCGCACCCGGTCAGCCACGCCGAGCCGGGCGGCCAAGGCAGTCAGCCCCTCGGCGTAACGCCGGCGCCCCTGGTCGCCGCCAACCAGCACGACGACCGCTTCGGCGTGGCGCATGCGGGCCAGCGCCGCGATCAACGCCTCCTGGCCCTTCCAGCGGGTCAGCCGGCCGGGCAGCAGCAGGACCGGCTGTCCGTCCGCCACTCCCCAGTCCCGCGCCAGAGTGGCCCGGCGTTCCGGCCCGACGGCGCCGGGGTCGAAGACAGCGGGATCGACGCCGCGCGGGATGACCCGGATGCGGGCCGGGTCCACCCCGTGCCGCGCCGTCACCAGGCCGGCGACATAGCGGCTGATGGCAATAACCACCTCACCGCGCGCCATCACCGCGTTGTAGGCGCGCTTGAGGCGCGGCCGCTCACCGTAGGGGGCGTGGTAAGTGGTGACGAAATGCACCCCGGTGCGCCGGGCCGCCAGCCAAGCCGACCAGGCCGGCGCGCGCGAGCGGGCATGGACGATATCGACGTGCTCGGCGCGGATCACCGCGACCAGGCGCGCGGCGTTGCGCCACACCGTCAGCGGCGACTTGCTGTCAAGCGGCAGGACAATGCTGCGCCCGCCGGCGCGCTCCACCTGGGCGGCCATGCGTCCGCCGGCACTGGCCACCAGCGCGGTGCCACCGGCGCGCACGATGGCGGCGGCGATCTCCACCGTGCCGCGCTCCACGCCGCCGCCCTCCAGCGCCGGCAGAACCTGCAGAACCACCAGCGAGCGGGACGGGCTTTCTTCCATCATGCCGCGCCTATATCACGCAGCCCAACGAATGGAAGATGGGCAGCGATGGAACGGACCGGACGGCTCGACCGCGGCGACGGAGTGGAACTGGCCTGGGCACTGCTGGCCGGCCGGGGACCCACGCTGGTGTTCCTACCCGGCTTTGCCAGCGACATGACGGGATCGAAAGCAATTGTCCTGCGGGACTGGTGCGCCGCCGAGGGAAGGGCGTTGCTGCGCCTGGACTATTCGGGCCACGGCGCCAGCGGCGGGACGTTCACAGCCGGCACCATCGGCACCTGGGCGGAAGATGCGCGCCGGACGATCGCCGCCGTGACCGAGGGACCGCTGGTGCTGGTCGGTTCGTCCATGGGCGGCTGGATTGCGTTGTTGACGGCGCTCGCCATGCCGGAGCGTGTGGTCGGGCTGGTCGGCATCGCCGCCGCGCCGGATTTCACCGAGGATCTGATGTGGGCGGCCATGGCCCCGCGGGAACGCGAAAAGCTGCTGCGCGACGGCGTGCTGCTCATGCCGAGCCAGTACGGCGATCCGATCCCGATCACCAGCGCGCTGATTGCCGAGGGTCGCCGCCATTTGCTGCTGGGTGCGGAAATCGCCCTGGACTGCCCGGTGCGGCTGCTGCACGGCCAGCAGGACCCGGACGTGCCGTGGCAGCGCGCGCTGCGCCTGGCGGCGCGGCTGCGCAGCGCGGATGTGCAGGTGGTGCTGGTGAAGGACGGCGACCACCGCCTGTCGCGGCCGCAGGATCTGTCGCTGCTCACCCGGACGGTGGCGGGGCTGTTCGCTCCGGCGGCGGATTAGTCCAGCGGCAACGCCATCGGAACCCGGTCCGGCAGCGCCGCACTGGACCAGCCGCCGCCCAGCGCCTCGATCAGCGCCACACTGGCGACAAGGCGGCTTTGCTGCACCGACAGGGCTGCCTGCTGGTCCGTCAGCAGCAAGGTCTGCTCGGTGATCACGCTCGTATAGGCGACGGTGCCGGCGCGGTACTCGTTCAACGTGACGTCCACGGCCCGCCGCGCCGAATCGACCGCGATCGCCTCCGCCGCCGCCTGCTGCTCCAGAATGCGAAGGTTGGACAACGCATCCTCGACTTGCTGAAAGCCGGTCAGCACGGTCTGGCGGTAGGTCGCGACGGACTGGTCATAGGTCGCCCGTGCCGCCGCCACCGCCGCGCTGCGGGCGCCGCCGGAAAACACCGTCTCGGTCGCGGAGGCGCCGAGCGACCACACGCTGTGGCTGAGGTTGAACACCTGCGACAGCGGATTGCCCGCGAAGCCGCCCAGCGCGGAGAGCGATATGACGGGATAGAACGCGGCGACCTGCACGCCGATCAGCGCGTTCTCCGCCTGCATCTGCCGCTCGGCCCCAGCAATGTCGGGGCGGCGTTCGAGCAGTGCCGAGGGCAGGCCGGGCGGGCTCACCGGCACGGCACTCGCCAGCGGCGCCGGCGCAATGGAGAGATCCGCCGGCGCCTGCCCGGTCAGCATGGCAATGGCGTGCTCGTATTGCTGGCGCTGCACGCCGACGCCGATCAGTTGTGCCTCGGCCGACTGCAATTGCGCCCGCGCCGTCACCACGTCGGCGTTCGATGAGGTGCCGGCGTGGTATTGGTTCTCGGTGATCCGCAAGGCGCGCCGGTAGGCGTCGGTGGTTTCGTGCAGCAATTGCGCCAGCGCGTCCTCGGCACGCAGATCGAAATAGTCGGTCGCCAGCGTCGCCTGCGCCGACAGCTTCGCATTCGCCAGGTCGGCGGCACTGACCTGTACCCCGGCGGTATTGCTTTCCACCTGGCGCCGCACCCGGCCCCACACATCGAGCTCCCATGAAGCGCTGCCGTTGGCGGTGTACTCCGTGCCGGACCTGCTGGAGCCGGAGGACTGGACGGATGTCAGGCCCGAGGAGCCGCGCACGCCGCCACCGCCGCCGGCGCGCGTGGCGCTGGCGGTCAGCCCGACCGTGGGGAACAGGCTGGCCCGCGCCTCCGCCACCAGCGCCACCGCATTGCGATACTGCGCCTCGT
>PLTJ01000438.1 GCA_003164455.1 Acetobacteraceae bacterium | reverse complement strand
TGCGACGGCGGATGACGCTGCGCTTATCCGCCCTACATTCCGTCTAAAAAACGGATAAAGTTTTTTGGTTCTTTTTTTCAAAAAAGAACGAACTTCTATTCGTCTGGTCTGGCCAGAGCAGGTTGCTCCAGGCACGCTCGCCGGCAGAAGTTGCGGGAAACCGCCCCTCCGATGTCGGCTCCTAGCCGCCGTAGCACCCCGCCAATCGCGCCCGTTCGCGCACCAGGGTCAGCACCGATTCGCAGATCGGCATCGCGTGCCCGGTGACGCCGCCGAGTTCCACCACCGCGCCGAGCAGCGCGTCGATTTCCATCGGGCGGCCACGCTCCAGGTCCTGCAACATCGAGGTCTTGTGCTCGCCCACCTCGGCCGCGCCGTCGAGGCGCCGGTCCAGCGAGACCGCGAATTTGACGCCCAACGCCTCGGCAACCGTCCGCGCCTCGGTCATCATCGCAACGCACAGCGCGCGCAGATCGGGGCGCGTGGTGATGCGGTCCAGCGTCGCGCCGGTCAGCGCGGATATCGGGTTGAAGCAGAGGTTGCCCCATAGCTTCACCCAGATCTCGTCGCGGATGCGCGCGCGCACCGGCGCCTTCAGCCCGGCGCCGATCAGCAGTTGCGACAGCGCCTCGACGCGCGCGCTGCGGCTGCCGTCGGGCTCGCCGAGGCTGAAACGGTCGCCGTAGGTGTGTTCGATGACGCCGGGCTCGATGACCTCGGCGGCGGGATAGACCACGCAGCCCAGGACCTGCGCGGGCGGCAGCAGGGTCCACAGCACGCCGCCGGGATCGACGCTGGCCACCCGGCGGTCGCGCCAGGGGCCTTCCAAGCCATAGAAATACCAATAGGGCACGCCGTTGACGCCGGTCACCAGGGTGCTGTGGGGGCCCATCATGCGGGCGATCTGCGGCGCGGCGGCGGGCAGCGAATTCGCCTTCAGGGTGACGATGACGTAGTCCTGCACGCCCGCCTCGCCGGCGTCGGCGACACAGCGCGGGTGGACCACGATCCGCTGGTCGCCGCTGGTTAGCACCACCCCGTGGGCCTGCATCGCCGCCAGATGCGGGCCGCGGGCGAGGAAGGTCACATCGGCGCCGGCGGCGGCCAGCCGGACGCCCAGGAAGCCGCCGATCGCGCCGGCACCGAAGATGCCAATCTTCATGCGGTGAGGCCGAGCTTCGCGGCCAGGCCAATGCGTTGCAGCTTGCCGGTGGCGCCCTTGGGGATCTCGGCCAGGAACACCACGTGGCGCGGCACCTTGAACGGGGCCAGGCGCTCGGCGGCGAAGTCGCGCAACGCCCGCTCGTCGAGCTTGAAGCCCTCGCGCAGCACCACCGCGGCGGCCACTTCCTCGCCGAGCTTGGGATGCGGCATGCCGAAGGTGACGACCTGCTGGACGGCGGGGTGGTCCATGAGAACGGCGTCAACCTCCAATGGAGAAACCTTCTCGCCGCCGCGGTTGATGATTTCCTTCAAGCGCCCGGTCAGCCGCAGATAGCCCTGCGCGTCCAGCGCGCCCTGGTCGCCGGTGCGGAACCAGCCGTTGGTGTAGGCGGTGGCGTTGGCCTTGGGATTGTTCTCGTAGCCCGCGGTCACGTTGCGGCCGCGGATGACCACCTCGCCGATGGTGCCTGGCGTCAGCAGGGCGCCGGCCTCGTCCATGATGGCGATGTCGGGGCCGGCGGCGATGCCGACCGAGCCGGCGAAGTGCGGGCGCGGCGGCAGCGGGTTGCTGGCCATCTGATGCGCCGCCTCGGTCATGCCGTAGGCCTCGATCACCGGCGCGCCGAAGGTTTCCTCCAGCGCCGTCATCACCTGCGGCGGCAGCGAGGCCGAGGAGGAACGGACGAAGCGCAGCCGGGCGCGGGCGATGATGTCCTGGTGGCGCGCGGCCAGCGGCAGCAGCGCCTGGTGCATGGTCGGCACGGCGCTGTACCAGGTCGGCTTGGCGGCATCGAACCAGGAGAAGAACTTGAAGGCGTTGAAGCCCGGCGTGCAGCACACGCTCGCCCCGGCGGCGATCGAGGCCGACACCGCCGCGATCAGCCCGTGGATGTGAAACAGCGGCATGATGTTGAGGCAGACGTCGTCCGGGCTCAGCGCCAGGATATCGGCGATGTTATAGGCCGAGGCGGTGACGTTGCGGTGGCTGAGCGGCACGATCTTCGGCCGCGAGGTGGTGCCGGAGGTGTGCAGCACCAGGGCGATGTCGTCGGCCTTGGCCTCGCCGCCCCGCGCCGGGGTGCCGGCGAGCGGCTGTTCCGGGCGCAGGGTGAAGTCGCCGGCGGCCGCGCCGGGCACCAGTTCGAGCAGGGGAATGCCGCGTTCGGCGGCGACCGCGCGGGCCGGGGTGGGCACGCCCTGCTGGACCACCAGCGCCTTGGCATTGAGGTCGCCGAGGTAGAAGGCGAATTCCTCGGCCCGGTAGGCCGGATTGAGCGGGGCGGTGGTGGCGCCGCAGGCGATCGCCAGGAAGGCGGTGGCCATCTCCGGCCCGTTCGGCAGCACGATGGCGACCCGGTCGTTGCGGCCGATCCCCATGGTGTTCAGCGCCGCCACGGTGCGCGTCGCCAGGGCGCGCAGGCCGCCGTGGGTGAGTGCCGGCCGCTCGGGCGCGGCGATGGCGGGGGCGGCCTCGGCGCCGCGGGCCAGCAACCCGGGCATGGTGTCGGCGAGGTAGGTGGTCACGGGGGGTCTCCTTCTCGGCGCTCTATGGGGTGGCCAGATACCCCCTCCGGCGGCGCGGGTGAACCCCCCGGCTTTTCGGCACCGGGATCAGTCGAAACAGGCTGCCAGGAGTTGGGCGAAGGCGCGGGCGCGGTGGCTGGTGGCGTGCTTTTCCGCCGGCTCCATCTCGCCGTAGGTCCGGCTGCCCGCGAGCGGGACGAACATCGGGTCGTAGCCGAAGCCCCGTTCGCCGCGCGGGGGCCAGATCGCGGTGCCCTCGACGCGGCCGAGGAAGGTCGCCGTCTCGCCGTCCGGCCAGGCCAGGCAGAGCGCGGCGGTGAACCAGGCCCGGCGATCCGCGTTGGCGCCGATTTCCGCCTGCACCCGCTGCATGGCGAGGGCGAAATCCTTCGCCGGTCCGGCCCAGCGCGCCGACACCACCCCCGGCGCCCCGCCCAGGGCGGCGACGGAAAAGCCGGAATCGTCGGCCAGCGCCGGCAACCCCGACGCGCGGGTGGCCGCCAGCGCCTTCAGCCGGGCGTTGCCGACGAAATCCGGCGCCGTTTCCTCCGGCTCGAGCAGGCCGAGCGTCGCGGCGGAGACGCATTCCACCCGGTGCGGGGCGATGAGGGCGGAAATTTCGCGCAGCTTGCCCGGGTTGTGGCTGGCGAGCACCAGCCGCGCCCCCGCGGGCAGGCGCCGCGCCATCAGGCCGGCTCCAGGGCCGCGCGCTGGATCGCGAACAGCCGGCCCGTTCCCAGCCTGGCCAGGGCGAGAAGCTCCTGGAACCGCGCCTCGCTGAACGGGGCCTTTTCCGCCGTTGCCTGGATCTCGACGATGCCGCCGGCGTCGGTGAGGATGAAATTGGAGTCGGCGTCCGCCCCGCTGTCCTCGGCATAGTCGAGGTCGAGCACGGCCGCCCCGCCCACCAGCCCGCAGGAGACGGCGGCGACCTGGCCGGTGATGGGCGAGGCCTTCAGCACGTTCATCGCCACCAGATGGCGGCAGGCCAGCGACAGCGCCACCCAGGCGCCGGTGATGGCGGCACAGCGCGTGCCGCCGTCGGCGTTCAGCACGTCGCAATCGAGCGTGATGGTCATCTCGCCCAGCGCCGCGCGGTCGATGACGGCGCGCAGCGAGCGGCCGATCAGACGCTGGATTTCCTGGGTGCGGCCGGATTGCTTGCCGCGGGCGGCCTCGCGGTCGCCGCGGGTGTGGGTGGCGCGCGGCAGCATGCCGTACTCGGCGGTCACCCAGCCCTGGCCGGAGTTGCGCAGGAAGCCGGGCACGCGGGACTCGATGCTCGCCGCGCAGAGCACCTCAGTGCCGCCCATGCGGATGAGCACGGAGCCTTCGGCGTGGTGGGCGAAGCCCGGTTCGATGGAGACGGCGCGGAGGGCGTCGGGGGTGCGGCCGGAGGGGCGCATGGGGCAGGGGTCCTTGGCAGGTCGAGCGCGCCTATGCGCGGACGCAGCGTGGCGCGCAAGGTGGGCGGGCGAGGGAAGCCTCGCCGGGAGGGGCGTTGCAGCGTAAGGATCGTTTCCCCATCTGTCAGGATGCTGTCAGACTGTCCCCATGGTCCGGCTGACCCCCCCAGGCATGACCTCCCCCGATACCCCCCTCGGCCCGGTGACGATGCGCGCGCCGCTCGGCACCCGTCCGGTGCCGGCGCCGCTCGACGCCCGCTCGGCCGCGGTGCTGCGCGAGATCGTCGAGCAGTACGTGGAGACTGGCGAGCCGGTGGGCAGCCGCACGCTGTCGCGCCGGCTGCCGATCAGCCTGTCGCCGGCGACCATCCGCAACGTCATGGCCGACCTGACCGACGCCGGCCTGCTGTTCGCCCCGCACACTTCGGCCGGGCGGCTGCCCACCGAACTGGGCCTGCGTCTGTTCGTGGACGGGCTGCTGCAATTCGGCGAACTCGCCGAGGACGACCGCGAGGCGATCGGCGGCGCGCTGGCGGCCGCCGGGCGCAGCCTGGAGGACACGCTGGCCGAGGCCTCGACCATGCTGTCCGGCCTGTCGGCCGCCGCCGGGCTGGTGCTGGCGCCGAAGTCCGAGGGCGCGTTGCGCCACATCGAGTTCGTGCCGCTGGGTTCGGGCCGCGCGCTGGTGGTGCTGGTGAACGCCGACGGGCAGGTCGAAAACCGCATCATCGAAATCCCCCCCGGGGTGCCCCCCTCGGCGTTGCAGCAGGCCGGCAACTACCTCAACGCCCGGCTGTCCGGGCGCGGGCTGGCGGAATTGCGCCTGCTGGTGGCCGAGGAGATGGCGGCCAACCGCACCGAGCTGGACGGCCTGTCCGCGCAGGTGGTGGAAGCGGGCTTGGCGACCTGGACCGGCGAGGGCCGGGGCGGCAGCCTGATCGTGCGCGGCCAGGCGCGGCTGTTGTCGGACGTGACCCAACTGGATCGGCTGAGCGCGATTCAGATGCTGTTCGAGCGGCTGGAGACGCAGGAGACCATGCTGCGCCTGCTGGAGCTGGCCGAAAGCTCGGACGGGGTGCGTATTTTCATCGGCGCCGAGAGCGGACTGTTCGGAGCTTCCGGCCTGTCGATGGTGGTGGCGCCGGCGCGCAACGCGGCGAACCGGATTGTCGGCGCCATCGGCGTGATCGGGCCGACGCGCATCAACTACGGCCGGATCATTCCGGTGGTGGACTACACCGCGCACCTGATCGGGCGGCTGCTGGGCTGAGCCGTCATCGCTGAGGCGAAGGCGGGAGCGCCGGGTGGCTGTCGTCGCGAGACAACGGCAGGTCGGCGCCCCCGTCGGATTTCAACGCCAATCAGCCGCGCCCAGGGCGAACGTCAGGCGCGGCTTCATTTCTACTTTTCGGTCAGGAACTTATAGACGATTTTCCCGGTGTACCATTCGCCGGGCTTCAGGGTGGTGGTCGGGAAGTCCGGATGATTGACGGCATCCGGATAGTGCGAGGCTTCCAGGCAGAAAGCGCTGCGGAACTTGTAGACGACATCGCCCTTGCCGACGTCGCGCGGCGCACTGCCATCGAGGAAATTGCCGGAGTAGAACTGCACGCCCGGCTCGGTCGTCCAGACTTCCAGAACGCGGCCCGACTTCGGGTCGCTGGCGCGTCCGGCCAGGATCAGGCTCCCGTTGTCCTTCCAGCCGTTGATGACGTAGGAGAAATCGAAGCCGCCGGCGCCGACCAGGGCCGGAACCTTCTGCTCGATGTCGCGCCCGATGGGCTTGGCCTTGGTAAAATCTTGCACCGTTCCGGCGACCGGAATGACCTTGCCGTCGGGAACCAGCGTCTCGTCGCTCTCCAGCACCTTGTCGGCGTTCAGGTACAGCACCTGGTCATAGATCGAGGAGCCGAGATCGCCGGACAGGTTGAAGAAGGTGTGCTGCGTGTAGTTGGCGACGGTGGTCTTGTCGTCGGCGGCGGAGGCCCACGCGATGGTCAGCGTGTTGTCGTTGCCGAGAGTATAGACAACCCGTACCGGCACCGTGCCGGGGAAGTTCTCTTCGCCGTCCTTGAACACATAGTCCATCTCGACGGAAGAAGGGGAAAGCTGGCGGGCGTCGAAGACCACGAAGCGCGAGCCCTTCTTGCCGCCGTGCAGAGTATTCTGACGCGGCGGGGCCGGCGGGGTGGAGAGATCGTTGATGGCGAGTTGGTAGCTCTTGCCATCAAGGGTGAACTGCCCCTTGCCGATCCGGTTGGCGTAGCGGCCGATGAAGGCACCCATCGAGGCTTCGCCCCCCAGCACCTTGTCGATCGTCGGGTAGCCCTGGGCGATATCGCCCAGCTTGCCATGACGATCGGGAACCAGGAGCTGCTCGATGCGCGCGCCGTAATTGGTGATCGCAACGGACACGCCGGCGCGATTCTTGATCACGTACAAAGACACCGGCTTGCCGTCGATCGTCTTCTGGAAGTCGGCCGCCTTCAGCTCGGTGTAGCCCGGGTGTGACGCCGGCAGCGTGGCCCCGAACGCCAGGCCGGCCACGCTCACGAAGCCGATAGCTAAGAGCAACGATTTCACTATAGTCTTCTCCCACGTGTTGACGACTGAATTAGTCAGTTGGACCGTGTCAGTAGTGCCATGTTCGATGTGGAAATTCCTGCGGTTTTCTCCTTTTTTCGTTGACGGGACATTCCGCGACATTTGCGTGACGCGGTGTCGCCACGCCGCCGGCTACCGCGGGACCGGCCGTCCCGCACCTGGAGGCGCTTCTTTGCCGGCTCGACCTCCAACATCGGCAGCAACTTCGCTGTCCTGGTTTGGCATGGGGGTGCGCATGCGAGGACGACATACGAAACCAATTTCTATAATGTCACGATGATGCCCCTGCGTTGACCTGAATCAATCGACGCCGTCTTTGCCGGGCCACGCCGCCGGCGTTTACCGGATTGTCACCGGATTGACGGACGCTCCAGGCCGGATCGCGCGGAGGCTCGGAGCGTGGCGCTGGCATCATCGGAGGATTCCGCCGGCAGGTTGCTGGTGGTGGACGACGAGGCGGTACCCCGCCTGATCGTGGCTCGCGCGGCCGCGACCTTGGGCATCGCCAGCGACGGCGCGGCCAGCCTGGCCGAGGCGGTGGCGCGGGTGCAGGCCGTCGCCTACGACGTCGTCGTGCTCGATCTCGGCCTGCGCGACCATGACGGCATCGAACTGCTGCGCAGCCTGCGTCAGGCCGGGTCGGACGCGGTGCTGGTGTTCGTCTCGGGCTTCGACGAGCGGGTGCGCCAGGCCGCCGCCCGGCTGGCGGCGGCGCTCGGGCTGCGGGTGGCCGGCACGCTGGGCAAGCCGCTGCTGGTCGAGCGGCTGGTGGCGCTGTTGCGCGCCCTGCCCGAACGGACCCGCGCCAGGAACGCCGAGGACGGCGCCGAGATCGACCCCGCGCTGCTGGAGGCAGGCATCGAGGGCGACGAAATCGTCTGCCTGTTCCAGCCCAAGGTGACCTTGCGCGAACGCCGGCTGGTCGGGGTCGAGGTGCTGACGCGCTGGCGCAGTCCGGTGCTGGGCCTGGTGCGCCCCGACCTGTTCATCCCGCTGGCCGAGCGGGCCGGCCTGATCGACCGGCTGACGCAGCACGTGATGACACAGGCGCTGGCGCTGTTTCGCCCCTGGCACGCCGAGCGGCCCGAGCTGACGCTGGCGATCAATCTCTCCCCGGTCAGCCTGACCGACCTGTCGCTGCCCGAGCGCATCTGCAACGCCCTGGCCGAAAGCGGCGTGCCGGCGGCGGCCCTGGTGCTGGAAGTGACCGAGGGCGCGGTCATGGGCGACCACGTGGCGGCGGCGGATATCCTGACCCGGCTGCGCATCCGCGGCATCAAGCTGTCGATCGACGATTTCGGCACCGGGCATTCCTCGCTGCTGTCGCTGCTGCACCTGCCGTTCAGCGAGCTGAAGATCGACCAGCGGTTCGTCGCCACCTGCCTGCACGATCCCGAAGCGCCGAAGATCATCCGCGCCATCGTGTCGCTGGCGCGCGAGCTGGGGCTGCAACTGGTGGCCGAGGGGATCGAGACCGAGCCGGTGGCCGAGTTGCTGACCCGGCTGGGCTGCCCGGTGGGGCAGGGCTACCTGTTCGCGCCCCCGCTCAGCCATGCCGTGCTGGCCGGGCGGCTGCGGGCGGCGGCCTGGGCGGAAGGTGTCGCATGACCCGGTGGTGGTCGTGGCGGGCGGCAGCGCGCCCGGCGACCGGCGGCTGGGTCGTCGGCGTCATCGCGCTGACCTGGGTGGCAGTCGGGTTGCAGCTGCACACGGAATACGCGTTTGTCCGCTCGGCGGCACAGGTGAACGGGGCCAACCTGGTCCGCGCCTTCACCGAATCGCTGCTGCGCTCGGTGCGCGAGGTCGACCAGACGCTGCTGTTCGTGCGCGCCCTGCGCGAGCGTGACCGCGCCTCGGTGGACCTCGCGCCCTGGATCGACCAGGTCGATCCCCAGCAGGGCCTGCTTTTGCAAATTGCCATGACGGACCGCGCCGGACTGGTCACGCTGAGCAACCTGCAGCCGGTTAGCGAGCGCATCGACCTGTCCGACCGGCCCCATTTTCGCTTCTTCGCCGACCACCCGGCCGATGTGCTGCATATCAGCCCGCCGGTGCTCGGTCGCGTATCGCACGAATGGACGGTGCAGTTCGTGCGCATGCTGCGCGACCGGCGGGGCGACTTCGACGGCATTCTCGTGGCCTCGGTCCCGCCGGCGGCCTTGCTTCGCTTCGTCAGCCCGGCCGACCTTGGGACGGACGGCACGGTGGCCATTTTCGGGATGGACGGCATGCTGCGCGCGCGCATGACGGCGGCCAGCATGGCGGTGCTCTCGGGCGTCACTTGGGCCAGCCCGGCAGTGAGCCGTTCGGTGGCCGAGGACGAAGGCACATTTACCTGGACCGACCCGATGGACGGGGTGCGGCGGCTGGAAAATTTCCGGCGCGTGCCGGGACTGCCGCTGGTGGTTTCGGTCGGCCTGTCCGAATCGGTCGCGGTGGCGGAATATCGCCGCGACCTGTCACGCCTGACCGCGGCCGCGGTGTTGGTGACCATGCTGATGCTGTTGCTGGCGCTGGTCGGGATGCGCGAGCGGTGGCGGCGGGCCGAGGCGCAGGCGGCGCTGAACATCGCGCTGGCCACCATCAGCCAGGGCGTCGTCATGATGGACGCGGACGATCGCGTGGTGGTGGCGAACCAGCGCGTCAGCCAACTGCTCGGCCTGCCCCGGACGTTCGGTCCCGGGACCCTGGCGCGCGACATCGTTCGCTGGCAGATCTCGCGCGGCGAGTATGCGATCAACGGGCCGCCCCCGCCGCGCCAGGCCGATTGGCCCGCGGTTGTCAAACGCACGCGGCCGAACGGGACGGTCCTGGAAGTACGGACCCACGTGCTCGCCGACGGCTCGTCGGTGCGCACGGTCAGCGATGTCACCGAATGGGAGCGCACGCAGCAGGCCTTGCAGGTCGCCCGCGAGGCCGCCGAGGCCGCCAGCCGTGCCCGCTCGCAGTTCCTGGCGGTGATGAGCCACGAAATCCGGACGCCGATGAACGCGATCATCGGCATGTCGGGTTTGTTGCGCGAAACCAACCTCGAGCCGCGGCAGCGGGAGTATGTGGAGGCGGTGAACAACAGTGGCGAGGCCCTGCTGGAGATCATCAATGACATTCTGGATTTCTCAAAAATCGAATCGGCGCAACTCAAACTGGAGCCGCATGATTTTGATTTCCGGGGGCTCACGGACGGAGTGATGGAATTGCTGGCCCCGCGGGCCGAGGGCAAAGGTCTGGAGTTTGCCGCCATTGTGGCGCCGGAAGTGCCGTTTATTTTGCATGGGGACGACGGCCGCCTGCGCCAGATTCTGGTGAATCTCATCACCAACGCGGTGAAGTTCACGGAGGCGGGCCGCGTGGTGTTGCGCGTGATCTGCCAGCGGCGCGAGGGGGCCGGGGTGGGCTTGCGGTTTGAAATCACCGACACCGGCATCG
>PLTJ01000456.1 GCA_003164455.1 Acetobacteraceae bacterium | reverse complement strand
GCGAATTCTCGGACAGGCTCCTAGCCGGCGCCCAGCGCCCGCCAGCCGATGTCGTGGCGGCAGAACCCCTCTGGCCAGTCGATCGCCGCCACCGCGGCATAGGCGGACTCGCTCGCTGCGCGCAGGTCCACCCCGGTGGCGCATACCGTCAGCACCCGCCCACCCGTCGCCATCAGCCGCCCGCCCACGCGTTGGGTGCCGGCGTGGAACACCTGCACGTCCGGCATCGCGGCGGCGCGCTCCAGGCCGCGGATTTCGGTGCCCTTCACCGGGTCGCCCGGATAGCCCCTTGCGGCCATCACCACGGCGATGGCCGCCGCGTCGCGCCAGCGCAGATCGAAATGGGCCAGCTCGCCGTCGCAGGCCGCCAGCAACGCCGCCAGCAGGTCCGATTGTAGCCGCAGCACCAGGGCCTGGCATTCCGGGTCGCCGAAGCGGGCGTTGAACTCGATCAGTTTCGGTCCGTCCGCCGTCAACATCAGGCCGGCGAACAGGATGCCGCGGAACGGCATGCCCTGGCGCGCGAGCTCGGCCAGGGCGGGGCGGACGATGCGCTCCATCGCCGCCTCGGCCAGCGCGGCGGACAGCGCCGGCGGCGGCGAATAGGCGCCCATGCCGCCGGTGTTCGGGCCGGTATCGCCATCGCCCACCCGCTTGTGGTCCTGCGCCGCTCCCAGCGGCAGGGCGGTCACGCCGTCGCACAGCGCGAACAGGCTGACTTCCTCGCCGATCAGGCATTCCTCGATGATCACCGAGCGTCCCGCCGCGCCGAGCGATTCCCGCTCCATGAAGGCGGCGATGGCGTCCTCGGCCTCGCTCACGCTGGCCGCCACCACGACACCCTTGCCGGCCGCCAGCCCGTCGGCCTTCACCACGATCGGCGCGCCGCGGCGGCGGACGAACTCGCGCGCGGCCTGGGCGTCGTCGAAGCGCTCCCACAGCGCGGTGGGAATGCCGGCGGCGTCGCAAAGCTCCTTGGTGAAGGTCTTGCTGCCCTCGATCCGCGCCGCCGCCGCCGACGGGCCGCAGCAGGCGATGCCGGCCAGCCCCATGGCGTCGGCGATGCCGGCGACCAGCGGCATCTCGGGGCCGGGCACCACCAGATCGACCGCATTCCGCGTCGCGAACTGCACCAGCCCTGCGATATCCAGCACGCCGATCGACACGTTTTCGGCGACCTCGGCGGTTCCGGCGTTGCCCGGGGCGCACCACAGCTTCGTCAGCAACGGGCTGGCCGCCAGCGCCCAGCACAGCGCGTGCTCGCGCCCGCCCGATCCGACCACCAGCACCCGCATGGCCACGTCCTCCTTCAAGCAGCGCCGGCTCTAGCATAGGCTGACGCCATGAGCGACACGCGCCCCCCTTCAGCCGGCAACATCCCCGAGTACACCGTTTCGGAAATTTCCGGCGCGGTGAAACGCACCCTGGAGGGCGCCTTCGGCCGCGTGCGGGTGCGCGGCGAAATCACCGAGCTGAAGCGCTACCCGTCCGGCCACATCTACCTCTCGCTCAAGGACGAGGGCGGCAAGATCGCGGCGGTGGTATGGAAGTCCGCGGTGGCGCGACTCGGGCTGGAGCCGGAGAACGGCGTCGAGGTGATCGCCCAGGGGCGGATCACGGCGTACGGCGAGCGTTCGACCTATCAACTGACGATCGAGCGGCTGGAATATGCCGGTGCCGGGGCGCTGCTGGCGCGCATCGAGATGCTACGGCTGCGGTTGGCCGCCGACGGGCTGTTCGATGCCGCCCGCAAGCAGCCGATTCCGCTGCTGCCCGCGCTGGTCGGCGTGGTCACCAGCGAGCGCGGCGCGGTCATCCAGGACATCCGCACCACCATTCTCCGACGTTTCCCGCGTCCGCTGCTGTTGTGGCCGGTGCCGGTACAGGGCGAGGGCGCCGCGGCCCAGATCGCCGCTGCCATCCGCGGTTTCGACGGGCTGCCCGCGCCGGGGGTGCCGCGCCCCGACGTGCTGATCGTGGCGCGCGGCGGCGGCAGCCTGGAAGACCTGATGGCGTTCAACGAGGAGGTGGTGGTGCGCGCCGTCGCGGACTGCCGCATCCCGCTGATTTCCGCCGTCGGGCACGAGACCGACACGACGTTGATCGACTTCGCCGCCGACCGGCGCGCCCCCACGCCGACGGCCGCGGCCGAAATGGCGGTGCCGGCGCGGGCCGAGTTGGCCGCCGACCTGGCGCAGAAGGCGGCGCGGCTGATCGGCGCGCTGAACCGGCTGACGCAGTCCTGCCGCCTGCGCCTGCAGCGCGCCGAGCGCGGCCTGCCCGATCTGCCCGCCCTGGTCGGCACGGCGCGGCAGCGATTGGACGATCGCGCCGCCCGTCTGCTGATGGCGCTGCCCAACCTGGTGGCCGCCCGCCGCGCCGCCCTGGTGGACATCGAGCGCCATCTGCCGGCGCCCTGGCAGATCATCGAGGCGCGCCGCAACGCCCTGGCGCTGCTGAGCCAGCGGCTGCGTTCCGGCCTGCAGCATGCGACAGCCCAGCGCCGTGCGCTGGCGGCACGGATCACGCCCCGGCTGACCGTGGCGCCGCTGCGCGCGGCGCTGCGCGAGGCGCGCTCGCGGCTGGAGGGGATGGCCGGCCGGCTGGAGGCGGTTTCGCCCGAGGCGGTGCTGAAGCGTGGCTATGCGCTCGTGTTCGACCGCAGGGGCGCGCCGCTCACCGGGGCCGCCGCGGTCAGGCCGGGGGCCGACTTGCGGCTGCATTTCGCCGACGGCGAAGTGCGCGCGACAGCGGCCGGGCGGCAGGGGCGTTTGCCGTTGTAGCGCGGCGGCTCAGGCCGCCGGCAGCCAGAGCGTGACCGTGGTACCGCGGCCCAGGACACTGGCGAGGTCGAGCTTGCCGCCGCACCGGCGGGCGAAGCCGCGCGCCATCGACAGGCCGAGCCCGGTGCCCTGACCCCGCGGCTTGGTGGTGAAGAACGCCTCGCCGGCGCGCGCCAGGGCNNGCCGCTGTCGGTGACGGCGATGTGCAGGTAGCGTCCCGGCGTCAGGCCGCTTTCCGCGCGCGGGCGGGTCTCCTCGACGCCAGTCACGGCAATGGCGATGTCGCCGCCTTCGGGCATGGCGTCGCGGGCATTGACCGCCAGGTTGATGATCACGGTTTCGAACTCGGCGGGGTGGCCGCGCGCCCACAGCCCCTCGGATGCGGCGAGGTCGAGTTGCAGGCTATACTGCGGACCGAGCGACCGGGAGAGCAGTTCGCGAACGCTCCGCAGCGAGGCGATCACGTCGGTGTCGCCACCGGACTGCTCGTCCGGCCGGGCGTAGTCGAGCATGCGGCGGGTCAGCGCTATGCCGCGCTCGCCCACCCGCAGGATCAGCGCGCCGATATCGCGCACCTCCCCGGCCGGCAGGTCGGGCCGGATGAGCGCCTCGGCGCTGATGATGATGCTCTGCAGCAGGTTGTTGAAGTCGTGCGCCACGCCGGCGGCGAGATGGCCGAGCGCCGTCACCTTTTCGGTCTGGCGCAGGTGCGCTTCCAGTTCGGCGCGGGTCTGCGCGACGGCCTGGCCCTGCTCGGCGGTGGCGGTGCGGCGGAACAGCGAGTCCCGTTCGACGGCCAGGCGGCGCTGCACCTGCGCGGTCAACATCATCAGCAGCGCCATCACGATGAGCGCGCCGACGGCAAGCGGGATGGCCTGCCGCAGCCAGGCCCGCCGGACCACGGCGGAATCGACGCCGTAGGCGATCAACAGCGGATAGTCGCCGGCCCGGCGCACCGCGAACAGGTGGAATCCGCCAAACAGCGTGCCGCTGAGCACCACTTGGGCCGGCGCACCGGCCGGGGCGGCGCGGGCGGCCAGCAGAACGGGATCGTCCTCGGCCAGGCGTTCGCCGGTGGCGGCAACCTGGACGGGGTAGCGCGCCAGCACGCTGCCGTCGTCACGCGCCAGAATGAATCCGGTGGCCGCGGTTTCGGCCACATCGCCGAAGAACCGCTCGAAGTAGGCCGGCGCGAAGGCGGTGGTGAGGACGCCGCCATCGGCCCGTCCGTCCGGCCCGAGGCGCGCGCGGGCGACATGCACCTGCAGGCGGCCGGTGGACCTGCTGAGCTCCACGGCGCTGATATAGGTGCGGCTGGCCACCGACCCGGGCGGGAAGGCGCGAACGAAACTGCGGTCGGACCGGTTCGGATCGGCCAGCGGGGCCTGTCTTTCGCTGCCGACAATCAGGCGTCCGTCCGGGGCGATGATGCCCAGGTTGAGCACGGTGGGGGTGGCATCGGCGAGGCGTCGGATGAAGCGGGGCAACGCCGGATCGGTGGCGATCTGCTGCCACGGCATGCCGTCGATATGCGCCTCCAGCGCGGCGAGCACGGCGTCCTGGGTCTCCAGCGTGCGCAGCGTCTGCTCGTTCACCATGCCGACGGTGCGGATCATTTCCTGGGTCTCGTAGCGGATCAGACCGTTCCACGCCGACAGCCCACCCAAGGCGAGGGCGACGATGGGCAGGGCGATCGCACCGGCCCAGAGCAGCCGGAAGGCGCCCGCGCGCAAGCGTGTGGCGGCACGGCTGCCGCGATCGGCGGCTTCGTCCGCGGGTTTGGTGACGAGCATGACGGTGACACGATAGCGTGATCGTGACCCGCCGTCCCCAGGGAACCAGATATAAAATCGGCCCGGTGATCGCTCACCGGGCCGTGCGCACACGTGGTGCGGCTAAGTTGGGCGATCCAACCGGCATCAGAACGCCGGGGGATCGCCTGGGGGAAGTCGTGGTCCTATTCGGCAGTCCAGGAGACGCGGCGCCGAACGCTGCCGTCTGCCTGCATACTGGAATGCCTTACGTCCTATGGTCTGTCCTGTGCCCTGTCCCTTGGTGAGCGGCGCGCCAACAAGCTGCGCCACGCCGATCCGGTTCCATCCGGCGACTCGCAATTTGTCGCATTGCGACGCCCTTCGCGTTGATCGAGATCAATTCCGGCGAACATCTCCGGCCATGAAATTCAGACCTATGGCGGCCGTAAAACCGCGCGACGGCGCAGTAGACATCGACTTCCGGCCGCCGCGCCCGGCCGCCCACCGGAAAATGCATGGGAGCATTGCTGTAATTGGAGACACCGTCTTCACGGTGGAAAGTGCGCGCCGACTTGCGCGTCCTGCCGCCATACGAAGGTCAGTTCGTGTTTGTTGTGGAACAGATGCATGACGCGTCCGCCTGGGATTGCCGCGAAGGCGGCGGCGGCGGCGTGGTCGGTGGCGCCCTGGAACTTCAGCGTGCAGACGATGTGGCGCGGCGCGCCCGCCGCGATCCAGCGCTGCACGAGCGCCAGCAGGCGGTTCGGGTAGGCGATGACGTCGCTGAACAGCCAGTCCACTGGCTCGGGCGCCAGGCCGAATGCGCTCTCGCGCCGCACCGCGACTCCGGGCATGGCCGCCACGCCGGGCTCGAGATCGGCGCGATCGACGGCGAGCACCGCCGCGCCGAGGCGGGCAATCGCCCAGGTCCAGCCGCCCGGGGCAGCGCCGAGGTCGATGCAGTGCTCGCCCGGGCACGGCCTGGCGCCGATTCGCGTGCAGGCCTCCCATAGCTTGAGATAGGCGCGGCTGGGCGGCCCGCTGCGGTCCTCCTCGAAGCGGCATTCGCCGTTGACGAAGGGGCTGGTCTTGGTCGGGCTCGCCAGCATGAGGTCGGGCGCCAGCAGCGTCCAGGCGCCGAGATGCGAGGTCGGCGGCGGCTCGGGGAAACGCAGCTTGCGCGCCTTCACCGGCGGCAGGCGGGCGGCGATCAGGGCCATGCGCCGGTGGTGGGCGGCGGCGTAGGCGGCCCAGTTGCGCTGCAACGCCCTGAGCCCGTCGGCGGCCACCTTCACCGAAGGTGCGGCGATCTCGCGCGGCGCGGTCCAGATGTCGAGCGCCCAGGCCGCGTCGGCCGGCGGGTCGGGCGACAGCGCCAGCCGCCCGTGCCAAGCGGCGATGGTGATGCCGGCGCGGTCCAGTTCCTCGGCGAGCACCCCCTCCAGCTCCTCGGGTGCGAGATAGGCGCTGGCGATCACCGCGCGTGCAGGGCGGACAGGCCGAGCAGCGCCCAGCCGAGCATCAGCAGCACCCCGCCGGTGGGCGCCACCAGCCCCAGCGAGAGCCCGCGCAGCGCCAGCAGATAGACCGCGGCGCAGAACGCCAGGGTGCCGAGCGCGAAGGCGGCGCCGGCGAGGTGGGCGAGGGCGCCACCGCGGCGCGCCCAGATCCCGGCCAGCACCAGGGCCGGCGCGTGCCAGCCCTGCACCTGCACCGCGCTGTCGACCATCCGCAGCGCCGCCGGATCGAGCGCCGACAGGCCGTGCGCGGCCACGGCGGCCATCGCCACACCGGTCAGCCCGGCCAGCGCGCCGAGGACGATCCAGAGCCGGTCCAACGTTCCCGTCATGGGGCGCCAGCCTAGTGTGCGCGCGGCTGTTCCGCCATCCGCGGTGCTCATATAGTGGCCGGATGCCGCGCGGTGATCTGTTTCCGGAGATCGGCCCCTTCGAGACCGGCTACCTGCCGCTCTCGGGTGGCCATGTCATGTACTGGGAGCAGATCGGCAATCCGCGCGGGCAGCCCGTGTTGTTCCTGCATGGCGGGCCGGGCGCCGGGGCGGGTTCGGTGCACCGGCGGTTCTTCGATCCCGGGTTCTGGCGCACCGTCATTTTCGACCAGCGCGGGGCCGGGCGGTCGCGCCCGTTGGGCGGATTGGACGCCAACACCACCGCCCACCTGGTTGACGACATCGAGATGCTGCGCTGGCACCTCGGCATCGAGCGGTGGCTGCTGTTCGGCGGCTCCTGGGGTTCCACGCTGGCGCTCGCCTATGCGCAGGCGCATCCGGACCGGGTGACGGGCTGCGTGCTGCGCGGCGTCTTCCTGGGACGGCGCGCGGAGGTGGACTGGTTCCTGTATGGCATGGCGGCAATCTTCCCCGACGCCTACGCCACCTTCACCGGCCACCTGGAGCCGGCCGAGCGCGGCGACGTGCTGGGCGCTTATCTGCGCCGGCTGACCCACCCCGACCCCGAAGTGCACATGGCGGCGGCGCGCGCCTGGTCGGTCTATGAGGGCTCGTGCAGCACATTGCTGCCCAGCCCCGAGACGGTGGCGAACTTTGCCCAGGACCGTACCGCGCTCGGGCTGGCGCGCATCGAGGCGCATTATTTTGCCCATGACCTGTTCCTGCCGCCCGACGGGCTGCTGGGGCACATGGACCGCATCGCGCAGGTGCCGGCCGAGATCGTGCAAGGGCGTTACGACATGATCTGTCCCGCCCGCACCGCCTTCGAGCTCGCCGCCGCTTGGCCGTCGGCGCGGCTGACCGTGGTGCCCGATGCCGGTCATTCCGCCCTGGAGCCCGGTGTGCGGCGGGCGCTGGTGGCGGCGGTGGAGCGTTTCCGGGAACGTCCCTGATACCCACCGCCCCTGGACAGGACGCGCCGCCTGTCGTCAGGTTGAAGCATGCGGCGCCCCGCTTCGGTCGACTCCAGGCGGACCCGTTGGAACGTGGGAGGGTAGGATGAAGGTAGGCGTGATCGGGCTCGGAACGATGGGCATGGGGGCGGCCCTGAGCATCGTCAAGGCGGGGCACGAGACCTGGGGCTGCGATCTGCGCGAGGCGCCGCGGGCCGAGTTGGCCGCGGCCGGCGGTCACGTGGTCGGCAGCGCCGCCGATATGCCCGAGGGATTGGAGGCGCTGGTCCTGTTCGTGGTCAACGCCGCGCAGGCCGAGGACGTGCTGTTTGGTGGGGCAGGCTGCGTCGAGCGCTTGGCGCCCGGCACGGTGGTGCTGGGCTGCGTGACGATGGCGCCGGCGGCCAGCAAGGCGCTCGCCGCCAGGCTGGAGGCCCGTGGCCTGCTGGTGCTCGACACGCCAGTCTCCGGCGGCCTGGTGGCGGCGCGCGCCGGCACCATGACCATCATGGGGTCCGGCAGCCCGGCGGCCTTCGACAAGGCGCAGCCCGTGCTGGACGCGTTCGGCAAGAAAATCTGGCGGCTGGGCGATGCCGTCGGCATCGGCAGCACGGTCAAGATGGTCAACCAGCTGCTCGCCGGCGTGCACATCGCGGCGGCGGGCGAGGCGATGGCGCTCGGTATCCGCGCCGGCGCGGACCCGCAGGCGCTCTACGACGTCATCACCACCTCGGCCGGCAATTCGTGGATGTTCCAGAACCGGGTTGCGCACATCCTGGCGGGCGATGACACGCCGCTGTCGGCGGTGAACATCTTCGTCAAGGACCTCGGCATCGTGCTCGACCAGGCGCGGGCGCTCACCTTCCCGCTGCCGCTGGCCGCGGCGGCGCATCAACTGTTCCTGGCGGCGGCGGCGAACGGGCAGGGCGCTTGCGACGACGCTTTCGTCATTCGCGTCTGGCAGGTGCTGACGGGCATCGCCCTGCCGGAGAAGCCGGCGGCCTGAACGGCGGAACGGAGCCCGATGGCGCGCATCGCCGTCCGTTCCGACCGGCGGTTGTGGCTGATGGTGGGCTTCGGCTTCGCCGCCGGGCTGCCGCTGGCGCTGTCCGGGTTCACCTTGCGGCAATGGCTGACCGAGCGGCAGATCGCGCTCGGCGCGATCGGGCTGACCGCCAACATCGGGCTGGCTTACACGCTCAAGTTCCTGTGGGCGCCGTTGCTCGACCAGGTCCGCCCGCCGTTCGGCCTGCACCGGTTCGGCCGCCGCCGCGGCTGGCTGCTGACCATCCAGCCGGTGCTGGCCGGCATGGTCGCGGTGCTGGCGCTCTCCGGCGGCGGGCCGCTGTGGGGCACGGTGGCGGCGGCGGCCATGGTGGCGTTCCTGTCGGCCAGCCAGGACATCGCCATCGACGCCTGGCGGATCGAGACGTTTCCCCAGCGCCTGCAGGGCGCCGCCATGGCCGGCTACGTGTGGGGCTACCGGGTGGCCATGCTGGTCTCCGGCGCCGGCGCCATTGCGGCGGCTAGCTGGCTGGGCTGGAACGGTTCGTTTCTCGTCATTGCCGGGCTGCTGGCGCTCGGCACCGGGGTAACGCTGGCGGCCGCCGAGCCGGCGAGCACAGCGCCGCCGCCGGTCGCGGCGGGGTTGGCGGCGCGGGCGCGCGCCGCGGTGCTGGAGCCGTTGCGCGAGTTCTGGCGCCGTGCCGGGGCGGGGGCGATCCTGGCCTATGTGGCGCTGTTCAACCTCGGCGAGGCGATGGCCGGGGTGATGCTGGCGCCGTTCTACCGCTCGCTCGGCTTCGACCGCGCCGCGGTGGCGGCGGCCACCGGCGTGCCGGCGCTGGCCTGCACCATGGCGGGGATCGCCACCGGTGGCTGGCTGGTGGCGCGGATCGGGCTGGCGCGGGCACTGATCTCGACCGGTCTCGCCCAGATGGGGGCGATGGCGATGTATGTCTGGCTGGCTCACTCGCATGGCGACCATACGGTGCTGTTCGCCACCGTAATGACCGAGGCTTTCGTGCAGGCCCTGGCGACGGCGTCGTTCGTTACCTACCTGTCCGGACTGTGCTCGGTCGCCTTTACCGCCACGCAGTACGCCTTGCTGACCTCGCTGGCGGCGCTGGCGACGCACACGATCGGCGGGTTCTCGGGGTTCGTGGTCGAGGCGGTGGGCTGGCCGGCGTTCTACGTGCTGGCGATGGCCTGCGCGGTGCCGGGGATGGCGGTCATGCTGCACATCCTGCGACGGTTCCCGCCGGCCGAGGGGTAAGCACCGCGCAACGTCCGCGCCGCTTCGTTGGTTTGACCCAAATCAATGGGGAGAACCGGCGAGTGTGCTTATTAATTCAATTAAGTGGGATTCGGACGTTTCCCGATCGCAAGTTTCGCGCCTGACCCCGGACGGGCCGGAAATGGCTTGCTAGGGCAGCCGCTGTGTTGGAGGCATGTCAGGATGGTTGATCTCTCCGTCTCGCAGCTCGCCGCGATGATCGACGCCTCGATCGCTGGCAGACCGGCGGCGACGCTCGCGGAGATGGACGCGTTCTATGGCAGGTTGGCGCCCTACCAGTTGGCGGCCGTCATGGTCGAACCTCGGTATGTCCGCTCCGCCGTGGAGTACTTTCATCCACGCAAGCAGAACGTCGTGACGGTCATCTCGTATCCGCTGGGCGCCATGACGACCGAGGCCAAGCTGATCCAGATGGCACAGGCGTTGTCGGACGGCGCGGACGAACTCGACGTTGCGATGGATCTCTCCGCTTTCCGATCCGGCGATTTCGACAAGGTGTCCGACGAACTGCGGGCGGTGCGAAGCCTGGCGGGCGAGCGCACCGTGAAGGTCATCTACTATTCGGCCCTCCTGAGTGAGGGCGAGGCCCTGCGCGCCGCCGAACTGATCCTCAATGCCGGCATCGCGTTCCTGAAGACGAACCCCGGTTACGGCAATGTCACCACCCTGGCGCATATCCGCGCCATCAAGCAGCGCTTCGGCAATGACCTGCGCGTCATGGCATCGGGCGGGGTGCGCACGCACCAGGACGCCCTGGCGATGATCGAGGCCGGCACCGACCGCATCGCCACCAGTTCGCCGTTTGCCGTGATGGGTATCGAGAGTTGAGCGGGAGATGAATGCCATGATGCCAAAAACCCGCGACGCGCTTGCCGCCGTGATCGATCAGACCCAACTCGGCCTGGGGGTGACCCGCGCCGAGATGGCGGCTTTCGTCGCCAAGGCCGTGGAGCACCGGTTCGGTTGCGTCTGCATCTTGCCGAACATGGTGGCGCTGGCGCGGCGGATCACCGCGGGCAGCCGCACCAAGGTTGCCACGGTGATCAGCTTTCCGCTTGGCGCCGACGTCCCCGGCGTCAAACGCGCCGAGGCGCGCGATGCGGTAGAGCGTGGCGCCGATGAGATCGACATGGTCATCGACGTCGCCACCGCCCGGATGGGCGAGGCCGGCGCCATCGAGCGCGAGGTCGCTGCCGTGCGCGCCGTGCTGGCGGACGGCGTGTTGCTCAAGGTCATCATCGAGATGCCGTTGCTGACGTCCGAACAGGCGGTCGCCGCGGCGCTGGCCGCGGAGCGCGGCGGGGCCCACATCGTCAAGACCTCGACCGGGTTCAAGGGCCTCAACATCCGCGCGACGACAGCGGACGATGTGCGCCTGTTGCGCTCGGTGCTGCAACCCGGCACGGGCATCAAGGCGGCCGGCGGCATTTCGTCCTGGCCGCTCGCCGCCGCCGTGCTGGACGCCGGGGCGACCCGCGTCGGCGCCAGCAGCGGCATCGCCATGCTCGACCAGTTTGCCGCCGTGACAGGGCCATCCGCCGGGGCATGACGAGGGCCGCCCCCAGGACATCCGGGGTTCCTGGCCGGTCCGGCGCGAGGGCCGGTCAGATGCTGGCAACAACAAAGTAACAAGTCGATCGACTACAAAATAGCCGGCAGCATAGCTGGCAACGAAGTTATACAGGAGGAATCAGATGTCGGACATCCCGATGCGGCTCGACCGCCTGCCATGGTCGCGCATTCATTTGCGAATCGTTTTGATTCTGGGGATCGCCTTCGTGCTCGATGGGTTCGAGGTGTCGGTCTATGGGTCGGTTCTCGGCACGCTTGTGAATCTCTGGCACATGAGCGCCGTGCAGGCATCCTCGTTGCTGTCCATCTTCCTGGTGGGCATGTTCGCCGGAGCCTACGTGTTCGGCTACATGGCGGACACGCTTGGACGCAAGAAACTGTTCATCATTACTTTGCTGGTCTATTCGCTGGCGACGGTGGCCAGCGCCTTTGCCTGGAACTACAGTTCATTGGCGGTGTTCCGCCTCATCACCGGGTTCGGCATCGGCGGCGAGTATGGCGCGGTGAACTCGGCCGTGCAGGAGTTCATTCCTTCGAAGCGGCGCGGCTTCGTTTCGGGGCTGATGCCGGCGACCTGGGACCTCGGCACCGTTCTGGCCTCGCTCACCACGTTGTTCGCCCTCGCCTTGCTGCCGCCGGAGATCGGCTGGCGCGTGGCGTTCCTGCTCGGCGCGTTGATCGCGGTGTTCGTCGCCATCGTGCGGCGTCACTTGCCCGAGTCGCCGCGTTGGCTGCTGTCGCGGGGCCGCCAGGACGAGGCCGAGGTGGTCACCCGGAGCTTCGAGGCCGCCGCGGAGGCTGAGCATGGGCCGCTTGGGCTGCCGCCCATCACGGCGGCCGCGGCCAGCACGGTTGCCGTCGGCGTGCCCGCTGCCCGCAAGTCGTTCTTCAGTCATTATGCAAGCATGATCTGCCAGTATCCACGCCAGGTGACGCTGGCGTGGGTGCTGAACTTCAGCCAGGCGTTCCCATACTATGCCGCCTTCTCGCTGATCCCGATCATTTTGATCAAGACCTATAACTATGACCCGAAAATGGTGCCGCTGGCCCTGATGGCCCTGACGGCGCTGGGCACGGTCGGTGTGGTGGTGATGAGTTGGCTTGCCGATGTCTGGGGCAGGCGGCAGTCGGTCATCGCCTCCTATGGCCTGGCCGGCGTGCTCTCGATGGTCGTCGGCATCGTCGCCAGCCAGCATTTGTTGAGCAGCGGCCTGTTCGTCACGCTGATCGCGGTGATGTATTTCTTCGCCTTCGCCGCGGCCGGGGTGGTCTATATTACGACGACCGAGATCTTCCCGACGACCGTTCGGGCGTCCGGCATCGGTTCGGCGGTCGCGTTCGGACGCATCGGCGCGGCGATCGGCCCGGTGGCCTTGACTGCGATGTTGCCGTCCGGTCTGACGTTGCCGTTCGTGGTCGCCGGTCTGGTGCTGCTGGCCGGCGCGCTGATGGAAGTGGTGTGGGGAATCGAGGGCCGCGGCCGGTCGCTGGAGGCGATCGCCTCCGGCAAATGAGGTGACGGGCGGGAATCGCCGGCGCCGCTCTGGCGCGGCGGTTCCCGCCTGCTTTTGAGGGGGGCGATCGCCCGCCGGTCTGCGGCGGCGCAATGCCAGGTCACATTGCCGTGGCTGACGCCCACCCGTGCCGCGGGAGCTTAACAGACCGGGCGAAAGTACTTATCATCACCGACGACTATAAGCCGGCGTTCCTTTTCAGGATCGAGCCATGGCCGTGCAAACCGCACAGACCTTCGAATATGACGTCGAAGTCGTCGCGACAGACATCGACGAAATGGGTCACGTCAATAACGCGGTCTATCTGAATTGGGTGCAGAAGGCAGTGCTCGATCATTGGCATTGTATTGCCCCGAAGGAAGCCAGCGCGGCGCTTCTCTGGGTCGCCTTGAAGCACAAGATCCGCTACCGCCACCCGGCGTTTCTCGCCGACCATGTCGCGGTCACCGTCGTGCTGAAGAAGTTGCTCGGTGCCCTGGCCTTCTACACGACGATGATCAATCGCGGCGACGAGGTTCTGGCGGAGGTCGAAAGCTGCTGGTGTTGCCTGGACGCCGCCACGCGCAAGCCGGTCCGCCTGGCCCGCGACATCGCCGCCCGCTTCCTGCCCGCGCAAGCCGCCCGGCGCTGCTGACCAGCCGATCCACCGCGGCACCCGGCCGGGCGTTGCGGCAGAATGCGATTCTGCAGGACTGCCATCGCGGCGTTTTGATGATCCCGCTAGCTTAATCGTCAAGCGCTATGCTTGAAGATCAAGAATCGGCGCGCCACTCTGTAATAAAGCACAGTCCGCCGGCTCTTGAGAATAACGGGTCGACGCTGGGGTTAAGGTTTGGTGACTTGCACGCCGCATTTGCGGTCGTGCTTGTCGCTCCGGCCACACACAACGTTCTCGGGGAAATTCGAAATGAAACTCGGCCTGATCTCATCGGCTTCGGTGCTGTTCCTCGGCTTGGCTTTGCCCGCTTTGGCCGCGCCAGCACCGGTCTCGGCGCCGCTTCGCTACCAGGCGTCACGCATCATCCTCGCTCAGGCGGCGACGCCCGCCGCCGGCGAGGGTTCCAAGGAGGGCGCTCCGCAGCAGGCTGCCGGCG
>PLTJ01000445.1 GCA_003164455.1 Acetobacteraceae bacterium | reverse complement strand
TCCGGCTTGCCGGCCACCAGCAGCGACGCCGTCTCGGCCACCGCGTCCAGTGTCGCGATCAGCAGCGGCACCTCGACGCGAGTAAAATCGCCCAGCACGTGCCCGGTCACACGTTCCTTCGCCCCGGGATGACCGATACCCAGCCGCACCCGCCAGTAGTCGTTGCTGCCCAGCATGCGGTCCATGCTGCGCAGCCCGTTGTGTCCGGCCGCCCCGCCGCCGCACTTCACCCGCACCTTGCCCGCCACCAGGTCGAGTTCGTCGTGGAAGGCGGTGATGTCCTGCGCCGGCAGCTTGTAGAACGAAACCGCGGCCTGCACGCTCTCGCCCGAATCGTTCATGTAGGTCAGCGGTTTCAGCCCAAGCACGCGCACGCCGCCGACGCTGCCCTCGGCCACCAGCCCCTTGAAGCGCTGCCGCCACGGCGAGAAGCCGTGGCGCTGGGCGATGACGTCCAGCGCCATGAAGCCGATATTATGCCGTTGCCGGGCCATGCCCGGCTCGGGGTTGCCGAGGCCGACCCAGAGCAACACGGCAAGGTCCAGCCTACTTCTTGGTGGGGGCCTTCGCCGGCCCGGCAGCCTTGACCGGCGCAGCGGCTGCTGCCGCCGGCGCTGCTGCCGCCGCCGCCGCTGCCGGAGCCGCCGCCGTCGCGCCCTCCGCCACCACCGCCTCGGCGACCTTGGTGGGCGCCGCCACCGTGACGACCACGAAGTCGCGGTCGATGATGGTCGGGCGGATGCCCTCGGTGCCCTTCAGGTCGGACCAGCGCACGTTGTCGTTGATGTCCAGCGCGCCCAGATCGGCGCCGAAACTCGCCGGCACGTTGTCGGGGTCGCAATAGCACTCGACCGCATGACGCACGATGTTCAGCACGCCGCCGCGCTTCAACCCGGGGCTGATCGCCTCGTTGAGGAACTGCACGGCCACCGCCACGCGCACTTTCTCGCCGGCGGCAAGGCGCTGGAAATCGACGTGCTCGATCGCCTCGGTCACCGGATGGAACTGCACGTCGCGGAACAGCACGCGGGTGGATTCGCCGCCCAGCTTGATGTCATAAACGCGTGAGCGCCAGCCCGCGCGATGGATTTCGCGCAGCACCATGCCCGGCTCCAGCGCGATCATGGTTGGTGCCTTATGGGCACCGTAGATTACGGCGGGCACTCGGCCCTGCCGCCGGGTCGCGCGTGCTGCCCCCTTACCTGCACGCTCGCGCGCCTCGGCCTCAAGTGTCGTGTCATTGGCCATGGTTCGCTCCTGAAACTGTAAGCGCCGGCCTCCAGGGGTGCCGGCGCGGTCGGGGGTTTAGCAACAAGGCCCCGTGGGCGCAAATCCCCATGCCCGCGATGCAGGAATGCACCCGTGATCCGCTCCACGGGCGCCATCGCCCGCCGCGCGTCGTCACCCCGCCGGGGTGAGCGTCCAGGGCGCGCCGGGCGTGCAGAACAGCGGCGTGGCGTTCGGCGTGCGCACGTTCGGCGCCAGCCCCATCTCGGCCCGCACCGCCCGGAACAGCGCCCCGTGCGCCACCACCAGCACCGGCGCCGGCCGCGCCAAGGCCCGGTTGATCGCCGCGGTGGCGCGGACGCGCAAAGCCGCGAACGTCTCGGCCTCCGCCGGCGTGGCCACCCCGGCGATCCAGTCGGCGAACCACGCCGTCATCGGCTGGCCCTCCTCAACGCCGAACGCCGCCTCGTGCAGCCCGTCGTCGAAGCTCACCGCGACCCCGATGGCCGCCGCCACGATCTCCGCCGTCACCCGGGCCCGCGACAACGGCGAGGACACCAGCGTGACGATGCCGCGATGGGCCAGCAACCCCGCCGCCACCCGCGCCTGGGCGAGCCCGGCCGCGTTCAGCGGGATATCGACATTGCCCTGCGACCGGTTTTGCGCGTTCCAGTCGGTTTCGCCATGGCGCAGGAACCAGAAGGCCCGGGTCGCGAGCCCGGCTGCCGGCGCGCTCAGGCGACGTCCTCCACCGCATCGGCCATCGAGCCGGCCGCAGGCGAATAGGATGGTTTGTTCATGGTCCCTCCCGGATCTCCGCCGCAGCATGTCGCGGCGGCGCGGTTTCGACCAGGGGGCTGCTGCGTCAATCGAACAGCGAGCTGACCGAACTTTCGTCGCTGATCCGTCGCATCGCCTCGGCCAGCAGCGGGGCGATGGTGGTCTGACGGATATTGCTGGCCAGCCGCACCGCCTCGGTTGCCAGGATGCTGTCGGTGATGGTCATCATCTCGATCGGCGAGGACGCGATGCGCGCGACCGCTCCGCCCGAGAGAACGCCATGGGTCACATAGACGCTGGCCGAGCGCGCGCCATGGCCGATCAGCGCCGCGGCGCCGTTGCACAGCGTGCCGCCGGAATCGACGATGTCATCGATGATGATGCAGTCGCGGTCGCGCACGTCGCCGATCACGTTCATCACCTCCGACACGCCGGCCCGCTCGCGACGCTTGTCGATGATGGCGAGGTCGTTGTTCAACCGCGTCGCGATGGCGCGCGCCCGCAACACGCCGCCCACGTCGGGCGAAACGATCATCAGGTCGCGATCCTTGTAGCGGTCCTGGATGTCACGATTGAACAGTGGCGCGGCGGACAGGTTGTCGACCGGAATGTCGAAGAAGCCCTGGATCTGGCCGGCGTGCAGATCCATGGTCAGCACCCGGTGGGCACCGGCCTCGGTGATCAGATTGGCCACCAGCTTGGCGCTGATCGGCGTGCGCGGGCCCGATTTGCGGTCCTGCCGCGCATAGCCGAAATACGGGATCACTGCCGTCACCCGCCGCGCCGAGGCGCGCCGCAGCGCATCCAGCGTGATCAGCAGCTCCATCAGGTTGTCGTTCGCCGGGTACGACGTCGATTGGATGACGAACACGTCCTCGCCGCGGATATTCTCGTGGATTTCCACGAACACTTCCATGTCGGCGAAGCGTCGCACCGAAGCGCGCGTGAGCGGCAGGTTCAGCACGGCAGCCACGGCCTCGGCCAGCGGCCGATTGCTGTTGCAGGCGACGATCTTCATCGGCTCCGTTCCAGGCAGGCGGCCCGAGAGGCGCTGTTTCGCCACCAATGTCACGCCGGATGCGTGACGGCGACGCGCGGCTTCTAGCAACGCCTCGCCGCGCTGTCCATGAACCATATGACGTTCCGGCGACACCGCCCCGGGGTCACGACCCCATAGGCGAGAAGATAAGGCCAGGGCGCTGCCCCATAGGCGCTAGGA
>PLTJ01000365.1 GCA_003164455.1 Acetobacteraceae bacterium | reverse complement strand
CCAGCCGGCGATCGAGGAGCCGTCGAACATGATGCCGTCGCGGAATGCCTCTTCGTCCATGGTGGAGACGTGCTGGGCGGTGTGCTGCCACTTGCCGCGCGGATCGGTGAAGCGCAGGTCCACATACTCGACGGAGTGTTCCTTCAGCAGCTCCATGACCTTGGCCACGGCGCTGCCAGTCGCGTCGGTCGCCTTTTTCGCCATTATTTCGTCCCTTGTCCAAACGCCGCCGGGCGGCGCGGTGAAAGCCGCCCCACGCGGCTCCCGTTGGTGGCCCCTTTACGTCCTTCGCAAAGAGGCCGGAAGTCGGTTTCGTTCGCCGGCCCGGTCAGATCGCATCCTCGCCACGTTCGCCGGTGCGGATGCGGATGACCTCCTCGACCGAGCTGACGAAAATCTTGCCGTCGCCGATACGACCGGTGCGGGCGGCGTTCACGATCGCCTCGACCGCACGCTCGACCACGTTGTCCTCGCAGACCACCTCGATTTTCACCTTGGGCAGGAAATCGACGACATACTCGGCACCCCGGTACAACTCGGTGTGGCCCTTCTGGCGCCCAAAGCCTTTGGCCTCGATCACGGTGATGCCCTGCAGTCCGACCTCGTGCAATGCCTCCTTCACCTCGTCAAGCTTGAACGGCTTGATGATCGCCTCGATTTTCTTCATCCGCACTCACCCGGGGATACCGGGCGCCCTCCTGAAAACCCTGCGGCGCCGCGCTGGCCGCCGCCGCGGCGCCTGGTGGAGGCGCCCCCACGACCGCCCGTCCCGCCGAGAGGAGAGCGATACACAAGGGTTGCACGAAGCGTGCCACCCGGCAATGCACAGGTTGCTGCGGGGGCGCCCGAAGACGCGGCGACCAAGCCGCTCGCCTTGTGGGCGGCGCTGCCCGGTTTCGCGGCAGAACGGCGACCCGCGGGGCGCGGCGTCGCTCTGCGCTGTTGAACCGGCGCGGCGGCGTGCCCATAGAATGCCGGCGTGCCCGTCCCTCCGGCCGGACGGCGCCGCCTCGATCCGGCCGGGGAGGGCTACTCGTGGTGAAGTCGCTCAACGCGTTGTTGTCTGCCACCGGCACCAACATTTTCACCACCATGTCGGTGCTCGCCGCCCGCCATGGCGCGATCAATCTCGGCCAGGGCTTTCCGGATACCGAGGGGCCGGACGACGTGCTGCGCGCCGCCGCCGAGGCGTTGCTGGACGGACGCAACCAGTACGCCCCGATGACCGGGGTGGCGGAGTTGCGCCAGGCCGTCGCCGCCGCCAACGCGCGTTTCTATGGCCTGCAGGTGGACCCCGATACCGAGGTGGTGGTCACCTCCGGCGCCACCGAGGCACTCGCGGTCAGCCTGATGGCGTTGCTCGACCCCGGCGACGAGGTGGTGCTGATCGAGCCGCTCTACGACACCTACCTGCCGGTGGTGCGTGCCCTCGGCGCGGTGCCTGTCCTGGTGCGGTTGCAGCCGCCGAAATGGGACCTGCCGCGCGCCGAACTGGCCGCCGCCTTCGGGCCGAAGACCAAGGCGATCCTGTTCAACACGCCGATGAACCCGACCGGGAAAGTGTTCACCGCCGCCGAACTGGCGTTCATCGCCGACCTGCTGGTCCGCCACGACGCCTATGCGATCTGCGACGAGGTTTACGAGCACATCACCTTTGACGGCTGGCGCCACATTCCGCTGATGAGCCTGCCCGGCATGCGCGAGCGCTGCCTGCGCATCGGCAGCGCCGGCAAGACGTTTTCGCTGACCGGCTGGAAGATCGGCTACATCACGGCCTGCGCCAGGCTGGCCACGGTGGCGGCGCGGGCGCACCAGAACCTTGTCTTCGCCACCGCGCCCAATTTGCAGCGCGCGGTGGCGGTGGGGCTGGCCAAGGGCGATGACTATTTCGACGGGCTGGCGGCCGGCCTGGCGGCGCGGCGCGACCGGCTGGCCGAGGGGTTGCGCCGGATCGGCTTCGGGGTGTTGCCGGTGCGGGGCTGCTACTTCATCACCGCCGATTTTTCGCCGCTGGGGTTCGCCGGCGACGACGTGGCATTCTGCCGGCATATCACCGAACACGCCCGTGTGGCGGCGATTCCGGTCACCGCGTTCTATGAGGGCGAGGCGCCGAACCACTATGTCCGTTTCGCCTTCTGCAAGCGCCCGGAGGTGCTGGACGCGGCGCTGGCGCGGTTGGCGGCGCACTTCGCTGGGGGCGTGGCCCCGTTGACGGGCCGGGCGCGTTCGGCGTAGACCGCGCGCTCTCCGGGTATGGCGGGCGTAGCTCAGCTGGTAGAGCGCCAGGTTGTGGTCTTGGATGCCACGGGTTCGAGTCCCGTCGCTCGCCCCATCCCGTTCTTGTCGCCCCGTGCCGCGTGTTGCCTGCTGGCGATTTCCGAATCGAAGGACCCTGCCGATGGCTGTGATGACGGTCGCAATCGCTGGTCTGGGGGCCATCGGATTGACCGTGGCGAAGGCGCTGGACCCGACGGAAGGGCATGGCGGCATCGCCGGGCTGCGCCTGGTGGCGGTGAGCGAAGTGGACCGCGAGAAGGCGGCGGCCGCGCTGGCCGGGTTTGCCGCGCTCCCTGAGATCGTCGGGCTGGAGGAACTGGCCGCGCGTGCGGACATCGTCGTCGAGGCCTTGCCCGCCGCGTTGTTCGAGCGCGTCGCGGTGCCGGCGCTGGAGGCCGGGCGGGTGTTCGTGCCGTGCTCGGTGGGCGCGCTGCTCGGGCGCATGCAGCTGGTGAAGCTGGCGGCCGAGAAGGGCGCGCGCATCGTGGTGCCGACCGGCGCGCTGCTCGGCCTGGACGCCGTGCGCGCCTGCGCCGAGGGGCCGGTGGAGAGCATCACCATCGAGACCCGGAAACCGCCGGGCGGGCTGGCCGGGGCGCCGTATCTGGTGAAGCACAATATCGACGTGCTGGCCGTGACCGGGCCGACCCGCGTCTTCGCGGGCAACGCGCGGGACGCGGCGGCGGGTTTCCCGGCCAACGTGAACGTCGCCGCCGCGCTGGCGCTGGCCGGCATCGGACCGGTGCGGACGCGGGTGGAGATCTGGGCCGACCCCGGGGTGGACCGCAACATCCACACCATCCGGGTCGAATCCGGGGCGGCGCGGCTGACCATGACGGTGGAGGGGGTGCCGAGCGAGACCAACCCACGGACGGGCAAGCTGAGCCCGCTGTCCGTCATCGCCGCCCTGCGCGGGCTGGTGAGCACGCTCAAGGTCGGCAGCTAGGAGCCTGTCCGGGAATGGCT
>PLTJ01000260.1 GCA_003164455.1 Acetobacteraceae bacterium | reverse complement strand
AAAACGTCTTCGACATCGAGGTGAACTCCACCGCGATGTCCTTCGCCCCCGGCACCTGCAGGATCGAGGGCGGCACCCGGTCGCCGAAATAGATCTCGGCGTAGGCCAGGTCCGACATGATCCAGATCTCGTGGCGGCGGCAGAAGCCGACGATCTCGCGGTAGAAGTCGATATCGGCGAGCCAGGCCGTCGGGTTGGAGGGGAAGTTGACGATCAGCGCGGTCGGCTTGGGCACCGAGTGGTGCACCGCGCGGTCGAGCGCGCGCAGCATGTCCGCGTCCGGGGCGGCCGGGATGCTGCGCACCGCGGCGCCGGCGATGATGAAGCCGAACTGGTGGATCGGGTAGGACGGATTGGGCACCAGGATGGTGTCGCCCGGGCTGGTGATCGCGGAGGCCAGGTTGGCCAGGCCCTCCTTCGAGCCCAGCGTCACCACCACCTCGGTCTCGGGGTCGAGATCGACGTCGAAGCGGCGGTGGTAGTAGCCGGCCAGCGCGCGGCGCAGGCCGGGAATGCCCTTGCTGACCGAGTAGCGGTGCGTGCGCGGGTCCTGCACGGCCTCGACCAGCTTGGCGACGATGTGCGGCGGTGTCGCGCTGTCCGGGTTGCCCATGCCGAGGTCGATGATGTCCTCGCCGACGGCGCGCGCCGCCGCCTTGGCCTTGTTCACCTCGGCGAAGACGTAGGGCGGCAGGCGACGGATGCGGTGGAAATCATCGTTCATAGCGGCGGCTCGGCCTTTCGATGTTGTGGCGACAAGGGTAGCACGGGCGGGGCAGTGCCTCTCCCGGACGGGGCGGGCGAGGATGGACCTAATTGGCGACGCGGGCGGCGCCGCCGTGCCCCTCGGCCTCGGCATCGACATGCACCAGCGCGGACGGCACGCCGGAGGCCATCAGCACGGCGGCGATGGCGCGCGCCCGCGCCAATGCCAGCGGCAGGGCGGCCGATGCGGCGGCGGGGTCGCCGGCGGCGGCGTCACCGTAGCCGACCGCCTCCAGCGGCGCGGTGCCACGGTGCTGCGCCAGGGTACGCAGCGCGTCCTGCGCTTCCGGCGCGATCTCGGACAAACCGGGCTGGAAGCTCACCAGCACGGGGGCGGGGGTGGCCGTCGCGGCCACTACCGGCACGACGGGCGGGGCGACCGGCGGCGGAGTCGGCACCGTGACGGCCGGCACGTCCACGCCGGCAATATGCGGCGCCGTCGGCGGGGCGGCAGGGATGGCCACCGCGGCGGCGTCCACCGCCGGCACGACGGGCGGGGATCTCAACGGCTCCTGAGCGACCTTGCCGATGGGCGCCGGGCGCGGCGGCGTCGGCGGACCGCTGGGCAACGGCGGCTGCGCCGGCGGCGGCGGCGGGGCAGTCGCGGCTTGCAACGTGGCGCTGGGATTATCGGCACTCGCGGCTGGCGCGGGCGGCGGCGCGGTGCCGCGCCCGAACGCCTGCGGCGCGCTGGCCGGCAAGGACGGATCGGGCCCAGCGGCACCGGCATACTGGGCGTTGGCCCGGTCGGCCACCAGCCCGGCGGCGATCCGCCCGCGCGCGGCGGCATCGGTAACCACCGGGCGTGCCGGTACGCTGCCCAGGCTAGGGTAGGGCGCGTCGGCGTTGGGCGGCGGCGGCCGCTCGTCGGCGATCTGGCCCCCTTCCAGCGAATGCCACCAGTTGGCCGGGTCCATCGCATCGGGCACCGAGGAACAGCCGGCCAGCAGCGCCACGGCGAGCGGCACGACCACGCGGGCAACGACCCGCACAGCCCGCGCTGGCCGCACTTGATCGCCCCAGGGGCACACCCTGGTAAGTCGATACTGACGTCCGTCTGACATGGGTTCGGGTCGCTCCGGCCTGGCGCCCCATCGGCGCGGAACAGGTTTAGCGCGCAGCCGGACCTTCGGGAAGGATACCCTCATGGCCGAGCCGGCCAAACCGGATCCCGGCGCCTTCAAGCAGCCCGATCCCGCCGAGATCGCCGGGTCCTGGTGGCCGGATTGGCAACGCCGGATCACCGGCAAGGACAAAGTCCGGGTGAAGACGCGCCGGGCAGCTACGTGAAGGTGGTGCTGGCGTAGGGAAGGCCGAGCCCGGCGCGGAACCGCTGGGCGAGTTCGACGTAGTGTTTCGCCGTCAGGTCGAACTTCGCGCGTTCCCCAGCATCCATCACGCGGTTCAATCGGGCCGGCGAGCCCTGCCATAGTTCGTTGCGGCCGATCGTCTTGTTCGGCGTCAGCAGCGACCCGGCGCCGAGCATGCCGCCCTCCTCGATCACCGCGCCGTCCAGCACGGTCGCGCCCATGCCGACGAAGGCGCGATCGTGCAGGATGCAGGCGTGGATGATGCAGGCGTGGCCCACCGTCACGTCGTCGCCGATGAGAACGGGGAAATTGCCCCGGTTGGCGTGGACGATGGTGCTGTCCTGGATGTTCGTGCGGGCGCCGATGCGGATGATGTTGGTGTCGCCGCGCAGCACGCAGTGAAACCAGATGCCGGTTTGCGCGCCGATGTGGACGTCGCCGATCACCACGGCGGTGGGGGCGATGAAGGCGTCCGTGGCGATCAGCGGCGCCACCCCGTCCAGCGTGTAGATCGGCCCAGTCACGGAGCGGCGCTGGCGCGCACGATGGTGCCGGGCAGGCCCAGCATCAGGCCGATATTCTGCACCGCGGCGCCGGACGCACCCTTGCCCAGGTTGTCCAGCCGCGCCACCAGCACGGCCTGCCGGCGGGAGGCATTGGCGAACACGCGCAATTCCAGCACGTCGGTGTCGTTCAGCTCCTCCGGTTCCAGCTTGCCGTCGGAGCTGGGTGGCAGCACGCGCACCAGGGGCTCGCCGGCGTAGCGGCGGGCCAGCGCCGCGTGCAGGTCGGCGCCGGTGGGGCTGCCCGGCAAGGTGTCCAGGTGCAGCGGCACCGAAACCAGCATGCCCTGACGGTAATGCCCGACGGAGGGCGCGAAAATCGGCCGGCGGGTGAGCCCGGCGTAAAGCTGGGTTTCCGGGACGTGCTTGTGCTCCAGCCCCAGGCCGTAGAGTTCGAAGGCGGGGCTGCCGTTGGTCTCGTGGGCGGCGATCATCGACTTGCCGCCGCCGGAATAGCCGGAGACGGCGTTGATGGTGATCGGATAATCGGCCGGCAGCAGGCCAGCATCGACCAGCGGGCGGAGCAGCGCGATGGCGCCGGTGGGGTAGCAGCCCGGATTGGCGACGCGCGCGGCGGCGGCGATGCGGCCGGCCTGGCCGGGCTGCAATTCGGGGAAGCCGTAGACCCAGTCGGGCGCGACCCGAAAGGCGGTGCTGGCGTCGAGGAGTTTCGGTGCGGCGGCGCCGAGGCTGTCAGCCAGGGCAACGGATTCGCGCGCGGCGGCATCGGGCAGGCAGAGCACCACCAGGTCGACGTCGCGCATCAGGGCGCGGCGGGCGTCGGGGTCCTTGCGAGCCTCCGCGGGCAGGCTTCGCAGCGCCACCGAGGACAGCGCGAGCAGGCGCTCGCGGATACCCAGGCCGGTGGTGCCGGCCTCGCCGTCGATGAACACGCTAACCTGGTTCGCCATCTGCGGTCTCCTTGCTGACGCATCGTCGTACACGGGGGGCCGAAAAAGCAAGGGGGGCGGACCCACCGGACCCGCCCCCCTGCCGTGCAGATAAGGAAAACCGGATCAGCGCTTGGAGAACTGGAAGCTGCGGCGGGCCTTGGCGCGGCCGTATTTCTTGCGCTCGACCACGCGGCTGTCGCGGGTGAGGAAGCCGGCCAGCTTCAGGATCGGCCGCAATGCCGGCTCGTAGTTGGTGAGCGCGCGCGAAATGCCGTGCCGCAACGCGCCGGCCTGGCCGGACAGGCCGCCGCCGACCACGGTGCAATAGACATCGAACTGGTTGTAGCGATCGGCCACCAGGAAGGGCTGGGTGATCAGCATGCGCAGCACGGGGCGGGCGAAATACTGGCCGACCCGCTTGCCGTTCACCTGGATGTCGCCCTTGCCCGGCTTCAGCCAGACGCGCGCCACCGCGTTCTTGCGCCGGCCGGTGGCATAGGAACGGCCGAGCGCGTCGCGCTTGGGTTCGTGCTTGGGCTGATCGGCCGGCTCCGCGGCGGCGACGGCGATGTCCTTGAGGTCAGCCAACGAGTGGGTCTGCGGGGTGTCGGACATCGTCTCAGACCCTCCTGTTCTTGCGGTTGAGCGCGCCGACGTCGAGCGCGAGCGGCGCCTGGCCTTCGTGCGGATGCTCCGCGCCGGCATAGACGTGCAGGTGCTTCATTTGCAGCCGCTGCAGCGGGCCGCGGGTAATCATGCGCTCGACCGCTTTCTCCAGCACCTGTTCGGGGTGGCCGCTGTCGAGGCGCTGGCGGATGCTGCGGCCCTTGATGCCGCCCGGATAACCGGTGTGCCAGTAGAAAATCGACTGGTCGAGCTTGTTGCCGGTGAGCTTGACCTTGGCGGCGTTGATGACAACGACATTGTCGCCGCAGTCGACATGCGGGGTGAACTGCGGCTTGTTCTTGCCGCGCAGGTGGGTGGCGATGACAACGGCGAGGCGGCCCAGAACCAGGCCTTCCGCGTCGATCAGCACCCAACCCTTCTTCACCTCCGCGGGCTTCAGCGAGAGGGTGGTCTTCATGGGTCGCATCCTCAGGAGAGATCAGGCCGCGGCTTATGCCGTCCCGGGCGGCCGCGGTCAAGCGCTTTCGTCTGTGGTAATATAATACCACAGCCCTTTCCTGCTGCATCCGGCAGCGGAAAACGCGCCCTACGGCGTGGCGGGCTTCACTTCCGCCGGCGGGGCCTCCGGCAAATCGGTCTGCCAACCGCCGCCGAGCGCCTTGTAGATCTGCACAAGGTCCGTCGAGACCGTGGTGGTACTGTCGGTGAGCTGCTGTTCGGCCGCCAGCAGGTTGCGCTGCACGTCCAGCACCTCGAGGAAGTCGATGAGGCCATCGGTGTAGCGGTCGCGCGCCAACACCAGCGCCCGGCGATTCTGCTCCACGGCCTGTTGCAACCGGTCGCTGCGGCGCTGTTCGTTCTGGTAGGCGGTCAGTGCGTTGTCCACCTCGTGCAGGGCGGCGAGCACGGTGCGCTGATAGGTCACGGCGGCTTCCTGCTGCTG
>PLTJ01000226.1 GCA_003164455.1 Acetobacteraceae bacterium | reverse complement strand
ATCGGCTCGGACCACGAGATCACCTCGGGCGAGGACCTGCTCGCGCGGCTGCGCGCCGGCTTCACCGTGGAACTGCGCGGCTCGCACGATGATGTCCTGCCCGGCGCGGTCGCGGCCCTGCGCGACCTGCCGGTGCTGCCGGCCACGTTGACCGTCTGCACCGACGACGTGTTCCCCGACGCGCTTTTCTCCGTTGGCGGCATGATCGACGTGCTGCGCCGGCTGGTGCGCTACGGCATGCCGGCGCCCGACGCGCTGCGGGCGGCAACGCTGCACGCGGCGCTGCGGCTGGGCCGGCACGACCTCGGCCTGGTGGCGCCGGGACGGCGCGCCGACATCGTGGTGCTGTCCGATCTGGTGGACATGCGCGTGGCGCATGTGTTCGCCTCCGGCCGTCCGGTCGCGCGGGACGGGCGCATGATCGAACCGATCCGCCCCGATCCGGTCGCCTTGCCGCCGGCCAGCGTGCGCGTGCGCCCCCTGTCCGCCGATGATTTCCGCCTGCGCGCCGCCGGCACGCGGGCAACCCTGCGCACCGTGGACAAGCCGCGTTTCACCGCCTGGGGACAGGCGGAGGTGCCGGTCGCCGATGGCGTGGCGGCGCTGCCGGAGGACGGCATCCTGATGGCGGTGATCCATCGCCACGGCGCGGCGCCGGCGGTGCCTGTGCTGGGCGTGCTGCGGCAGTGGGGCCGCTGGCGCGGTGCGCTGGCCAGCACGGTGGCGCACGATGCCCATAATCTCGTCGTGCTGGGGCGGGATGCCGCCGACATGGCGGCGGCGGCGAACGCGCTGATCGCCCGCCAGGGTGGCATCGCGGTGGCCGCTGGCGGCGCGGTGCGGGCGCTGCTGGAACTGCCGGTCTGCGGCCTGCTCTCCGATGCGCCTCTCGCCGAGGTGGCGGAAGGGTTCGGCCGGGTGCAACGCGCCGCGGAAGCAATCGTGGACTGGCCCTGGCCTTTGCCGCTGGTGAAGGCGGTCCTGGGGGCGAGCCTGGCCTGCAATCCGGGGCCGCATGTCACCGACCTCGGCATCGCCGATGGCAGCACCGGAGAGGTTTTCGCATCCTCCGTGATCGCGGCGGCATAGGCGCGCACTCTTGCGCGTGCCGCGGGGCGGCACGAAACTGGCGACAATGGAACTTCACGACGGCCTTCCGCCCGCACAGCGGTGGCGCGCAGTCGTCACGCTTGGCATCTCGGTCGGCGTGGCAGTGCTGGACAGCGCCATCGCCAACATTGCCCTGCCCAGCATCGCGGCCGACCTGCACGTTACGCCGGCGGCCTCGATCTGGGTGGTGAACGCCTACCAGATGGCCGTCATCGCGGCCCTGCTGCCCTGCGNNGGCGCCGGCATCATGAGCGTGAACACCGCGCTCATCCGCTTCATCTTCCCGCGCACGCAACTCGGCCGCGGCATGGGCATCAACGCGCTGATCGTGGCGACCTCGTCGGCGATCGGCCCGAGCGTCGCCGCCGGCATTCTCTCGGTTGCCCATTGGCCCTGGCTGTTCGCGGTGAACGTGCCGCTCGGCGTGCTTGCGTTGACGATGGTCCGCGCCCTGCCGCGCACGCAGCCCGCCGGGTACCGTTTCGACGTTGCCAGCGCGGTGATGAATGCCGTCACCTTCGTTCTGTTCATCTCCGCGCTCGGCGGCGTCGCGCATGCCCAGCCGACCGGCGTGGTGGCGTTGCAGTTCGCCGGCGCTGCCCTGGTGGGGTTCCTTTTCCTGCGCCGGCAGATAGCGTTGCCCGCGCCGATGCTGCCCGTCGATCTGTTCCGCCGCCCGGTGTTCGCGCTGACCGTCGCCACCTCGGTGTGCTCCTTCCTGGCCCAGACCAGCGCCTATGTGGCGCTGCCCTTCCTGTTGGAAGTGACGCTCGGCCGCAGCCAGGTCGCGACCGGGTTGATGATGACCCCGTGGCCGCTGGCGGTTGGGCTGGTGGCGCCGGTCGCGGGCCGGCTGGCCGACCGGTTTCCGGCCGGCATCCTCGGCGGCATCGGGCTGGCGGTGATGACCGTCGGCCTGTCGCTGCTGCTGTTCCTGCCGGCCGATCCGACGGGCTGGCAGGTGGGCTGGCGCATGGCCCTGACCGGGGCCGGGTTCGCGTTGTTCCAGTCGCCTAACAACCGGCAGATGATCGGCAGCGTGCCGCGCGAACGCAGCGGCGCCGGCAGCGGCATGCTGTCCACCGCACGTCTGCTCGGCCAGACCACCGGCGCCGCCATGGTCGCCGTGCTGTTCGGCCTGACCGAAGCGGGCGGGGTGGGACAGGGCGCCAGGGCGGCATTGGTGCTGGCGATCGGGTGCAGTCTCGCCGGCGCGGTGTGCAGCTCGTTGCGGCTGGTGCGGCGGTAGTCAAGGAAGGCGAGGGGCCCGGGCCCGCTGATGCCGAACCGCCATCCGCGTCACTCCGCGCCCTTGGGTCGTCGAGCGAACCTTCGGCTGGATGGTCCGATGGCGCCGCCTCGTGCGTGATTACGAAAAGCGCCTCGATGTCTCCGAGGCCATGATCCACGTCGCCATGGGAAGCCTGCTGCGCCGCGGGGTCGCCCGTCGGTGATTGTCAAACGGACTCTCAAGTCCTTGACAACGAGTAGTTTCCATGTCTACACCAGTAATGTTGCCGTCAGAAATGAACGGCAATGGGAGGCTTGTTTCGCGTGCGCCGCCTGACGTGACGGAGTGCGTTGGATTTCGGATCGAGATTAGCGGCCCTCGTGCCAAAACCCAGGGGTCAGTCATGCAGCCGATACGCAATACGCTAGCCAGGAATATGCGGGCGTGGTCCATCGATTGTGTGAGCAAGCGGCTCGCCGTGATCGATTTGAATTCGGAGATAAGCCGCGAAAATCGGGGCGTGCGAAGCCGGACTTCGCGCGCAGACCCGAAGAAGTCGCCCCCCATGAGTCCTACGCTCTTTCTCCTGTGCTTCGTTGCCGCTCTCGCATCCTGGTCTCCGGCGAGTTTTGCTCAGCGGCAGACCATCACCGCCACCACCGCTCAGTTGGGTTCAACCGGTTCGGCGAATGGCGTTGATATGACGGGGGCGGCCACCTTGGACGTTGGGCCCGCGCCCCTCCCAACGGATATCTTTACAACCAACACGTCGCTTACTTCGCCTGCCCCCGCCGTCACCACCGGGGCCGCCAGTTTCGGCAATGTCGTATTCCTTGGTAACTCAAATGTATATGGAGCCATAGGCACATCAGGGAATTTTCTTCTTGGCGTTTACGGTGGAGCTACTGTTGCTGGCGTCGGGCAAGTGGTGAATTTCTACGGGCCGGTCTCTACGACCACGACGTACGTCAGTGGCACCGGTACGCTGAACTTCCTTAGCCCGAGCACGAACCTATCTTCCGGTGGTTTGATTTTTCAGGGCGACGGCACGATCTCTCTTGCGCCAGGCACGGGCGTCATAGGCGCCATCACGACCACCGCGGGGGACAATACGGGCACGTTGGTGCTCGACAATGCGA
>PLTJ01000112.1 GCA_003164455.1 Acetobacteraceae bacterium | reverse complement strand
GGGGATTTCGGCGCAGAGCGCGATGCCGGCCTGCTCGGTGAACAGGGCCTCGAGCTGGGAGACATAGGCGGCGGCCTCGTGGCCGAGGGCGGCGATGAGCCAGAGGCGGCCGGTGGGGAGGATGCGCTTGCCGTGGGCGCCGCCGGGGCCGGAGCGGTGAAGCCGCGGCAGGCGGCCCGCNNGCCAGCAGCGCCATCAGGCGCTCGGCGCGGCGGACGGCATGGGCGAGGCGGGTGCAGAGCGGGACGACGAGGGCGGCGAAACGCGGATTGCAGCGGAAGCGGCGGGCGATGAGGTCGATGAGGCCTTTCAGGATGACGGCAAACCGACCCGCGAAGTCGGGGGCGTAGGCTTGGAGCGGGGAAGGGAGCGCGGCGGCCATGAAATTATTCATAGCACAGGATTTGTATCCTACGCAAGGGAATAGTGGCGCGGCGCGGGGGCGGCGGACGGCTCGGGGAGCGGGCTCACGTCACTTCGTTGCCGTGCCGCCCGATGCTTCCCGCCTTATTTCCGCAATCGCCGCCCGGATTTCCGCCTCGCTTCGCCCCATCGCTTGCAGCAACCCGGCGTAGTTCCCGATTGCCGCGTCCCGGTGCGGATGTGGGTATCCGGTCTGCTTCTCGAAGGCGAAGAAGATCGCCAGATGCCGCCGTGACAGCTTCTCGGCCTCGGAGAGCCGGTTGGTGGCCCGCAGCAGTCCCGCGAGGTTGTTGAGGTCGGTCGCGACCGCGGGGTGATCGGCCTCGAATCTGGCCTCGTCGATGGCCAGCGCGCGGCGCATAAGCGGCTCGGCCTCGGCGAGCCGGTTGGTGTACTGCAGCAGTGCCGCGAGGTTGTTGAGGCGAATTGCGACATTAGGGTGGTCGGCCCCGAATCTGGCCTCGTCGATGGCCAGCGCGCGGCGCATAAGCGGCTCGGCCTCGGCGAGCCGGTTGGTGGCCAGCAGCAGTCGCGCGAGGTTGTTGAGGCAGATCGCGACCACGGGGTGGTCGGCCCCGAAGCCGGCCTCGGCGATGGCCAGCGCGCGGTGCATGAGCGGCTCGGCCTCGGCGAGCCGGTTGGTGTCCTGTAGCAGTTGCGCGAGATTGTTGAGGTAGGCCACCACATTGGGGTATTCGGTCTCGAATCTGGCCTCGGCGATGGCCAGCGCGCGGCGCATGAGCGGCTCGGCCTCGGCGCGCCGGTTGGTGGTGTGCAGCAGTGTCGCGAGGTTGTTGAGCGCCGTCGCAACGTTGGCGTGGTCGGTTCCCAAGCTTTTCTCAAGGATGGCCACCACGCGGCGCTTGAGCGGCTCGGCCTCGGCGAGCAGCGCCTTCGCATCGAGCAGGCTCGCCACCTCGTGCATCAGCCGCGCTGTCGGTTCCGCGATGCCGGCCGCGTCGGCGAAGGCCACCACCGCCCGCGCGTGCGGCGCCAGCGGATCGAGGCGCGGCCAGTTTCGCACGTCCTGCGGGTCGCCGGTGAACGCCGCATTCACCCACCCCAGCGCCGCCGTCAGCCGCGCCCGTGCCGCCTCGGCGTCGAGGCTCCGCCGGGTCACGTCCTGCACCAGCCGATGCACGGAAAAGCCGGTCTGCTCGCCGTACCGCGTCGCGATCGTCATCCGCGCCGCCAGCGAATAGGCGACGAGATCGTCCAGCGCCGCCGCCGAGTCCTCCGCGCCGGCCCCTGGCACCGCCACATCGAGCAGAGCCAAAGGCACCGGGTCCGGGGCCAGGGAGGCCAGCCGCTCCAGCAGCGCCCGGCCCGCCGGCGACAGTTGCGCCACCGAGGTCTGCCAGGTCTCGGCGACAACGCGCGGATACTCCGTCACGGGCTGATCGGACCAACCCGGGACTTTGTTCCGGTTCTCCCGCCACAGCGCCCGATAGGCGGAAAAACCCAGGCCACGCCGGAGGATCACCGCGCCGGCCAGTTCCAGCGCCAGCGCCAGGCCGCCCAACTCCTCCGCCAGCGCCCGCGCCTCAGCCGCATCGTCGGGCGCCTCGCGCCGCCGCCCCGCCGTGCTCTCCAGCAGGAAAGAAACCGCGTCCTCCGGCGCCAGCACGCCCATTTCGAAAGCCGGAATTGCGGCGGGCAAAGCGGCGTAGCGCCCGGTCAGCAGCACCTGCCCGCCCTGCAACTGCGCGATGACCCGCTGCACCGCCTCCAAGGCTTTCCGGTCGTCAATATTGTCGAGAATCAGCATCCAACCCGGATGCGCATTCAGCCAGCCCAGCGCCGCCTCGAATCGGACTTTCTGCTCGGTCGCGGTCGCCTCCGGCACCAGCTTGTCGCACAGGGCGGCGATATTCGCCCGCAACGTCTCCGGCGTCGGCGCTTCGACGAACAGCAGCGCGGCGTAGTCGCCCAGGCCGGCCCAGGCATATTCCACCGCCGCCCGCGTTTTCCCCACCCCGCCGAGGCCGTGCACGGCGCGGCCGACGATCGCCGCTTGGCCGCGGCCTTGCTCCAGGCTCTCGCGCAGACGCCGCAGAAAAACGTCACGGCCCTTGAACAGCGGGCCGAGCGTCGGATAGCGGAGGTCGATCAGCTTGCCGCTCAGCATGTCCGGCCAGCACTGCCCGCGAACGTCGGCGCGCAGCGCGTCCAGGCTGGCGAAATGGCCGCGGTCTTCGCTGCGCTCGACGATGATATGGTCCACGAACGCCCTTTGAAGCGCGTCCCAGGGCGGTGGCTCGTCGGGCGCATAGAACCCGTCGTCAGCGATGAAGCGCAGCAGGTGGCGGTGGAAGTAACGGGCGAAGAACAGCTCCCACTGCGTGTAGGACGCTTCCGTGAATCCCGCGGGCAGAATGCCCATGCTCCGGAACGGCGCCGCCGCGTAGGCCGATGGCATCGCACCATCGCGCCGGCCGATGATGCAGATCACGGCATGGCAGCCGTGGACGTAGTCGTGCAGCTTGCGCAGGGTGGTGTCGGGGTTCTGGGTGAAATCCTCTTGTTCCCGCACGCTCAGCCCGCGCGCCCGCAGGTCGGCGGCGATGGCACGCCGCGCCGCGCCGAGTTCGCCGCTCACCGCCGAGAGGAAGACGCGATATGGCTCGTGCGCCATGGCCGCACCCCGTTGCGGGCGCAGCATGGCATGGCGCAAGACGCAATGAAACCGTACGGCCTAAGCAGGATTTGCTCGATCGTGACCCAGTCAAGACGATGGATGCGGCGCGTGGGCGCAGGAGAGTGCCGCATCAGTTGCGCCAACGCTTAACGAATAAAAGTTTTTTGGTTCTTTTTTTCAAAAAAGAACAATCTTCCTTGTGAACAGCATAGAGAGTGCCGCGGCGCGTTGCGACGGCGGATGACGCTGCGCTTATCCGCCCTACGGGGCTGAAACCTTGTCNNCCGTGCAGGATCAGCCAGTGATGCGCGTCGCGCAGCAGGCCCGCCGGGACGCGGGCCATCAGTGCATCCTCGACCGCCCGCGGGGTTTTGCCGGGCGCGATGCCGGTGCGGTTGCCCAGCCGGAAGACATGCGTGTCCACCGCCATGGTCGCTTCGCCGAAGGCCACGTTCAGCACCACGTTGGCGGTCTTGCGGCCGACCCCGGGCAGCGCTTCCAGCGCTTCGCGGTCGCGCGGCACCGCGCCGCCATGGCGCTCGAGCAAAAGACGGGAGAGTTCCACCACGTTGCGCGCCTTGCCCTGCCACAGCCCGATCGTGCGGATGTGCGCCGCCACCCCCTCGACGCCCAGCGCCACCATGGCGGCAGGCCCAGGCGCGGCGGCGAACAGCCCCCGCGTCGCCTTGTTCACCGAGGCATCGGTGGCCTGCGCCGACAGCACCACCGCCACCAGCAAGGTGAACGGGTCGGCATACGCCAGCTCACTGCGCGGGTTGGGATTGGCGCGTCGCAGCGCCTCGAGGAATCCGCGCACGTCGGCGAGCGTCATCGGCACAACCGGCACTTCGACAATCCGCAGTTGCAGGGCTGGGCGCGCGGCCTATTGGCCGGGATCGGCGACCAGCGATTTGATGAGGTCGAATACCCGCTTGCGCACCCCGGCATCGGTGATGCGGTAATAGGCGCGCACCAGTTCCAGCGTCTCGCGCCGGTTCAGGGTATCGTCACCGAACGCGTCCTGGGCATCGCCGAACCCGACCGGTCCGCGGCCCGCGGCCCGGGGCCCGCCGACGCTCTCCGGCATGTCGTCGTAGAAGAAGCTGATCGGCACATCGAGCACGCGCGACAGGTCGTACAACCGCGAGGCCCCGACGCGGTTGACGCCGCGCTCGTATTTCTGAACCTGTTGGAAAGTCAGCCCGAGCGCCTCGCCCAGGCGTTCCTGGGACATGCCCATGAGGGTGCGGCGCAGACGGATGCGCGAGCCGACATGGACGTCGATCGGATTCGGACGGGATTCCTTCTCGGCGCGATCGGAAATGGCCCCGGCCGTGCCTGTGTGCCGGGACTGTGTCTCGGCGGGCTCGCCTGACATCACTATCCGCTCCTGTTCCAACCCTCGATCGCCCAGCGGCGCGAGGTTGATGGAGGGTTAACGCCACAACCCAGGATCGTCAACAAAAGAATGAATTAACATGGCCAATTCTTAAAATTGAAACGCGCCGTGGCCTGCCAGCAGCGCTTGGAACACGCCATGCGACCGGGGCGTGCAATACCCGCCCGCATCACCGCCCGACGCGCGAAAGGGCCCCGGCGCTTAATGTGTCGGATCGGGGCCGAGCGAACGGATCAGGTCGAGCACGCGGTGACGCACATCGGCATCGGTGATGCTCGAGAAGGCGCGCACCAGGTCAAGCGTCTCCCGGCGATTCAGAATGTCCTCGTCGAGATTTTGCTGCGTCTCGTGCATGCCGCGCATGGCGGTTGATGGTCCCGGCGTGGCGCCGGGCGCGTCCTCAAAAAAATAGCCGATCGGCACATCCAGCGCCCGCGCCAGGTCGTGCAGCCGCGAGGCTCCGACCCGGTTCACCCCACGCTCATATTTCTGCACCTGCTGGAAACTCAATCCCAGCACACCCGCCAACTGTTCCTGCGAAATGCCCAGCGTGGCCCGGCGCTGGCGGATCTGGTGGCCGACATGCGCGTCGATCGGGTTGGGATGTGTCTCCGCCGCGCCGCGCTCCTCACCGAATTCGCCGGACATGGCTCAATCCTCTGCGCACACCGTAACCCGGTACGGTTGTATTGCAACATAGACTCACAACTCAAAGTCGTCAACAATGCTTCATAGCGCGAGCCAGACTCGCCGCGTTATTGATTCATTGCTCTGTTCCGGCGCCGCCGTACCGGCACGGCGCCGGCCAGCAGCACAACGGCACCCAGCAGCAGCGGCACCACCAGCCCCAGTCGGGCGAACGGCGTCGGCGGCAGATGACCGGGCAGCGCCAGCACCAGCACGCCGGCCGTACCCATGCCCAGTCGGCCCAGTTCGTGGCCAGTTGCATCGAAGCCCGCGGTAATGCCGGTGTTGGCGGCGCGCATCAGCGGCAGCCCCTCCTCCACCGCTCGCAGCCGGGCCGCTGCCAGGTGCTGCCGGGGGCCGGTCGAGTTGCCGAACCAGGCATCGTTGGTCACGTTGACCAGCCAATCCGGCCGGTCCGCCTCGTCGGCCACCTGGGCCGGAAAGATTGTCTCGTAGCAGATCAGCGCGCCGAGCGGAGGCAGTCCGGGCACGTGCAGCGTGACCGGTCCAGGTCCAGCGGCGAACCCGCCTCCCGGTACCACCTGGATAGGCAGCGGGAACCAGCCGGGCTGGTACTCGCCGAAAGGCACCAGGTGCCATTTGTCATAAACCGCCACCGGCGGCCCGGCGTTGGGCAGCGCCATCAGGCTGTTGTAAGGCCGCCGGGCCGCATCGAAGCGCACGCTGCCGACCAGGGCAGTCGTCTGCGCTGCCGCCGCAATGGCGGCCCGCGCCTCGACATCCTGCTCCAGCAGGAACGGGCTCGCGGTCTCCGGCCAAATCACCACCGCCGGTCGTCCGGCCTGCGCCATGCCGGCGCGGGTCAGCGCCAGATAGTGATCGAAGGTGTCCAGTGCGAAAGCCCGGTCCCATTTGTGGCCCTGCGGCACGTTGCCCTGGACCAGCACCACGTCCAGGCCCGGCGGCGGCGACGGTGTCGCGACATGCAGCCGGGCGGCGCCCGCGCCGGCCCATACCAGCAGCGCCCCGGCGCCCACCGCCATGGCGCGACGGCCCAACGCCGGCGTGGCCGCCAGCAGCAGCGTGGCGAGAGTGAGCCCATGCACGCTGACCCAGGCGGCCGGCTGCAGCGCCACGTCGCCGATCGTGCCGGGCACCGCCCATACGCTGCCCCAAAGGTTCCACGGGAAGCCGGTGCCGATGAACTGGCGGGCGAGGTCGGCCAACACCCATGCGCCGGCCAACACCGCCACCCGCCGCCAGCCCGGCCGCGCCCACCACGCGGCGGCGCAGGGCAGCGCGATGAACAGCGCCAGCCCCGCCGCCAGCGCCGGCACGGCAAGCGGCACGAACCACCAGAACTGCGCCGCCTCGATCAGGATGGCCTCGGTGATCCAGTACAACCCGACCAGACCGTGGCCAAAGCCGAAGCAGAAACCGCGCCAGCCGGCCTCGCGCGCGCCCCGGCTGGAGCCGATCAGGGCAAGCAGCCCCGGCACGGCGAGCAGCAGTACCGGAATGGCATGCACCGGCGGCAACGCGGCCGCCGATAGCACGCCAAGACCGAACGCGGCCCCAGCGGCATGCCAGCCGCGTAATCCGGCGAAGCAAGGCCAGGGGCTCCGCCCGGTCACTCGCCTGTGTCTCGGCTTTGGCGTTCGTAGTGGCGGGAGTATTTTTTGGCGACCAGGTCGGTCTTCACCACCACGGCGACGTCGATGGTATTGAATTGGGCGTCGATCACCGCGCCGTCGCCGACGAAGCCGCCCAGGCGCAGATAGCCTTTGACGAGGGGCGGCAGCCGCGCCAGCACCCGCCGCGGGTCGAGTGTCGCCGGATCGAGCCGGCGCATGTCCACGTAGCGGTGCGGCAGTGCCCGCGGACGCACCTCCGGCGGGGCAAGGTGGTAGGCGTGCAGATAGGTCAGCTCGGCCGCCACCGCGTCCGGGTCGGTGCCGGGCAGGCTGGCGCAGCCGAACATCAGGTCGATGCGGTGCAGGAACACGTAGGCCGCTATGCCGCGCCACAGCAGTTGCATGGCGGCACGGCCGCGATAGTCCGGGTGGACGCAGGAACGGCCGAGTTCCATGACCTGGCCGGGAAAGTTGACGACCGCCGAGATGTCGTACTCTTCGGCCGAATAGAAGCGGCCGAGCTTGCCGGCGGCCTGGGCGCGGATCAGCCGGTAGGTCGCAACCACACCTTCCGGGCCGGGGCCGATCTCATGGTCAACCACCAGCAGGTGGTCGGCAACCGCGTCAAAATCGTCGCTGTCACGATGGGAGGCAGCGGCGGTTGCGTCAGGCAATGCGCCGCGTTCGTCGTAGAATACCCGGTAGCGCAGCGCCTGCGCGGCGTCGATCTCGGCCGGGGTGGTGGCGATCCGCACGCCGAGGTTGCCGCCGCGCAGTTCGCCGAAATCACCCCTCGTCCCGACGGGGCCGGACCGCTCCACGGTCATTGTGTCGGCCAACCGCGCGCCACCCCCGGCGCGGTCACATCGGCTTCCGGCGCAGGTGGTTCGCTGGCCCCGCGCGGCGCCGGGCGGCCCGCCGCGGCAAGCCGCCGGCCGAACAGTTCCAGCCGGTGCGACACCAGGTCGAAGCCCAACCGCGCCGCGATGGCGGCGAGCACCTGCTCATGCTCGACGTCGGAGAATTCGATCACCCGGCCGCTGTCGATGTCGATAAGGTGGTGATGATGGCCGTGCTCGGTGGCTTCGTAGCGGGCGCGACCGCCGCCGAAGTCCCGCCGCTCCAGGATGCCGCGTTCTTCGAACAGGCGCACGGTGCGATAGACGGTGGCGATGGAGATGCGCGGGTCGCGCGCCGCGGCACGGCGGTAAAGTTCCTCGACGTCTGGGTGATCGCCGGACTCGGACAGAACGCGGGCGATGACACGGCGCTGGCCCGTCATCTTGAGACTTCGTTCGACGCACAGTCGTTCGATACGGCTTTCCATCCGATCCCCAGTAGCCGTGGGCAGATCACCCGATCGGCATCCGCCACGCGATCTGCTGCCGGGCCAAAGAGCCGCCCGGACAGGGTGCGGCGATCACGGCGGCGTAGCCGATCGAGGACGGACTGTCCAATGCCCAGGGGTCACAGCACAGACCCGGTACGGCGCCCCTTCCAGGAACGCCCGACAGGCAGACTATCAGGCGAAGGCGCACCCGGGCAAATCCACCGGTGCGCCCACCACCTAGCGGCGATTGCGCGGCTTGGTACCCAGCCCGATCTTCTTAGCCAGCGTGGAACGATGCTTGGCATAGTCCGGGGCCACCATCGGGTAGTCCGACGGCAGGCCCCAGCGCTCACGGTACTGGTCCGGCGTCATGTTGTAGGCGGTCTTGATGTGCCGTTTCAGCATCTTCAGCTTCTTGCCGTCCTCCAGGCAGACGATGTGGTCCGGAAACACCGACTTCTTCACCGGAACCGCTGGCTGCGGCTTGTCCGGCTGGACCGGCTCCTTCCCGACCCCGGCGAGGGCGCGGTAAACGTCCTGGATCAGGGCAGGCAGTGCATCCTGCAGCACCGGATTATTCGCAACATGCGCGGACACGATCTCGGCGGTCAGTCCCAGCACGTCCGAGCTTTGAACACTCTCGGCCATCTTATTCCCTTCCTTCATATTCGACTTGGCCCATATAAATGGGTATATAAAGTCGCTCC
>PLTJ01000408.1 GCA_003164455.1 Acetobacteraceae bacterium | reverse complement strand
GGGCGGCGACCAGCCAGCCACGGCGGGTGGGGAGCACGGGGCGGCGGTAGGGACCGGAGGGGCGCGGGCGGCGGGGTCGCGGTGCGCGGCCGGCGGCGAGGCGGGCGAAGGCGCGGTTGAGGCGGCGGGCGGCGCGGGTGAGGTGAGTCCAGAGCGGGACGATCAGCGGGGCGCGGAAGGGGTCGCGCAGGAAGCAGCGGGCGACGAGGGCGGCGAGGCCCGCCAGGATGACACCGAGGCGTTGGGCGAAGTCGGGAGCGCGGGAGAGGGTGGGGCTGGTTGGCATGGAAATTATTCCTAGCACGGGAGGGCGGGGGCGTGCAAGGGAATTCTGGGGGGGCGGTGGAATAGATCATAGGTTTCTGCGGTGGCACATACATTCTTGCAGTGGGATTGTGCGAGGACGGCCGAGATATAACAGGACGAGAGGGGTGCCGGAGGGGCAGAACCGGCCATAATCAGACGGGCCAGCGAGTGCGCGTGCTGGAGAGAAACCGGGCAAGGCCACTCCGACTGGGCGAGCGTTCGACGCCGAACCGGGCCAAAGCTGCCGCATGCAACCCGTCCAGCGTTATCCCGTCGCGGTGCTCCGCAACCCAGTTCGCCACCTCGGAATCCCGATCGATCCGACACTTCCGACGTGTGAGCTTGCCACCCGGCAGGCGCGAGAGGTAGCGATGGATCGCGGTCCGGCTCGGCGTGCGGGGCGCCCCGAACGTATCCGCGCAGGCCAGGCGCAGTTCATCCATCGTTCTGCCGGGCGCGCGCTCGCGCAGCCATTCAGCGACCTCCGGGTCCCGATGCAGCCGCGAACGGTGGCCGGGGCATTGGTAGCCAGCCGCCTTGAGAAACCGGCCAACCGCACTGCGGCTCGGTGTGCGCGCATGCCCGTAACGGCCGGCACAGGCATTGCACAGCTCATCCAGGGTGTGCCCCACCGCCTCCGCTCGCAGCCACGCGGCCACCTCGGGATCGCGATCCAGGCGCCCCCCGTCGCCGTGCCGCCCACGCCGCCCGGCCGCGTGGAGAAACGCTGCAATACCGGTCCGGGACGGCGTGCGGTCTGGGCCTAAAGCCTGAATGCAGGCGGTGTGCACATCGGAAAGGCGACCGGCAGAGCTATGCTGGCGAAGCCATGCCGCAAGCTCTGGGTCTCGGCCGAACCGGTTCAAGCTGCTCTTGCCGCGCAATGTCCGGCCGAGGAAAGCGGCGATCTGCGGCGCGGTCGGCCCGATGCCGCCGAACTGCTTGCCTACCAGCTCCGCCATGGCGGGGAACGATAGGTTGCGCTTGCGCCCCAGCTCCAGCACGTAGCTGGCAATCTTAGGCGTGGCCAAGGCGCCTTCAAGATGCCGCTCAGCGACCGCTGAACGCGGCCTAAGCGTGGCCTTAGCGGCGGTCGTGTCGGCCGCTCCACGTTTACGCTGAGGCATGGTTGCCACAAAGATGTTGGCGGCCGGCGCCACTCCCAGAAGCGCCGGCCGCCTGCGGGCCACTGCCTCCGCTGCCGGCCTGGCCGGGGCGGAATGGAAACCCAGCCAGGGCAGACGGCGGAAGCACGGCCGACACGATGGCGCCGCTGCCGTCGCCGGGCGCGATCTGGGCAGCAGCGAAGCTCCTTATGATGGCGTCCCGGAAGGTCGTGTCCTGCCTCGCCCATGCCCAGATAAGGTGCGCCGCGCGAACTGCGTCACCATGTGCCGCCGCCCGTGCCGCGCGCACCTTGGCATGAACAAGATCAGCAGCGATGCCGACCTTGCGCGCGTCCAGCGGGCTTTCGGAGAGGGCGACGATATCAACCATCAGGGAATGCCTACGAACATCCCACGGTTATCCGGTGCGGACGCACCGGGGGGCAGCACGGCGACGCTGGTATCGGGGCCGGCTTTGTAGACGGCGATGTTGTTCTGCAAGGTGACCGGCGGCGTTGCGATCAGACTGGCGGGGGGTGGCATATCGCCGGGCGCGCCAGTCGGCATGGCATTGCCGGCCGAAGCGACGGCTTTCTGCACGGCATCATGGCCGAGGCCGATCGCATTCAGACCGTCGTTAATGATCTTCAAGGCGGCAGCGAAGGGGGCGGCGACATCGTTCCACAGACCGGCGAACCAGCCGCGCAGCACCTCGAAGGCATCCTTGATGCCCTTCACCGCCCATTTGCTGATTTCAGCGAAGCTCCCCGAGATATCCTTCCACCCCGCCGAGAGTTGCGGGACGATCTCGGCCCAGTGCTGCCAGGCTTCGTAGGCCAGCGCGAGCGCCGCGATGATGAGCAACACCGGCCACAGCGCCGCGTCGACGGCGATCCCCATCAGCCCGAACCCGGCGGTCACCGCCGGCAGCACGAAGCCCACGATACCGAGCACGGTCACCAGTGCCAGAAGCGCGCCAGCGCCGGTGAGGATATAGTCCGTCGCCGTCGGCCATTCCTGCTTCGCCCACTGGATCAGGTGCAGCATGCCGCCGAGCGCTTTGTTCACTCCCCGCAGTACGGGGACAAAATCGTCGCCAAACACGCGGCTGATCTGAGTGATCGTCTCGCCGAGTAGGTCGATCTGAATTTTGGTGCCGGCGAAGGCGGTGCCGAAGTCCTCGCCCGGCTTGTTCGGGTCAACGTGGGCGTAGCGGGCGCGGCGTTCGTTGAATTCTTGCTGCATTTCCAGCACTGCTTGCCAAACCTGTTTTTCCTCACCCCGGCCGAACATCTGGCCGAGCTGATGCGCCCGTTGTTCGGGGTCCATGCCCTTCGTCGCGTCGTTAAGCACTTTCAGAAACGCGTCGAAATGGTTCAGCCCCAGTTTTTCATTCGCGGCGACCGACGCGGGTAAGTTGATCCCCGCATGTGCCATGCTCTTTTCGGTCGCCTTGGAGCTGATATACCCGAGCGTAGAGTTGATCCATTCGCCAGCCTGCCCGGGGGTCGTGGTGCGTTGTGCCACGATCTCATTCAACGCAAATAACGTCGCGGCGCCGGACGTGCCTTGCAAGCCCAGCCCTTTGGCATAGCCCGCCTGCCCGGTCAGATAGGCCGAGAAATCCGTTACCTTGAAACGACCTTCTTTGCTGGCCTGTGCCATGCCGGCCAGCGCCAGTGGCATGCTTTTGTCGTCGATGCCGAGCGACTTCCCCATCGCGAACACGGCACCGCTGAGTTCAGCGGCGGTGATGCCGTAGGCGGTGGCGGCGCGGCTATGCACACCGATCAAGGACTCCGCCTGCTTGGACGACATCCCCCACTGGACAAGGTCGCGGAACGCCTCGGCGATCGAGTTGCTGGACTGTCCGGTCGCCAGCGCATCCTTGTTGAACAGCGCGCCGAGCCGATGGATTTCCGTCTCCGCGGCGGCACCGGAGAAACCCTCGGTGATGGCGGTGTGGCGCAGCAGAAAGTCGTATTCGGCGGACAGGTGGATCGGCTCCATCAGCGTTGCGCCCGCGCCCACCCCGCCGAGCACGCCGATTTTCTCGCTGGCGGATTTCAGGGCGCCCATGGCACGATTTGCGCCGGTCTCCATTCGTGTCCAAAGTCGCCCCATGGCCGAACCGGCGCGCCCCGCTACGCTTTCGATACCGCCGAGCGCCTGGTTTAGTGCGCGGGTCTTTTCCGCCAGCACGGCGATGGCCTCGGTGCTTTTCGTCAGTCCGGCACACTGAAACGTATTCGTCGTCTTCTTCAGGTCGCTGAATAGATTCAGAACGTTTTTCAGTCCTGGTGATATGATATCATCCAGTTTAAGGACTACAGAGGCGTTCAGTGCCTCACCCGTGGCCATTTGTCAGGTGCTCCCGCTCAACCGGACATAGGTGAGCCCACCGTCGATGCCGGCCAGGGTGCCGATCGGCAGGCCGCCCCCGGTTTCGGCGACGGTGATGGTTTCGATATCGCCGGCCTGGAAGGCGTTAGTGCCGGCGGTGATGGAGAAGCTCATCGCCGGATCGGCATAGCCGGCGAGCGCCGCGCCGGCTGGCATCGCGTCGCCGACAGGGTCCGTCATGGTGAAGGTGGTTGCGCCGGTGAAGGTCAGCAGATACTGGCCGGCCTTGGCGCCCGCGCCGAGGGTCGGCCCGGTGGTGAAGGTGCCGTTGCCGTAGTTGGCGCCGCCTGCGACGACGGTTGCCGTCAGGCCGCCAAGCACCACGGTGGCGTCGTCGGTGGCGTAGACGGTCTGGCTGATGTTGGCGACGGTGGCGCCGGCGACGTTGAGCTGCCAGGTGCCCTTGCGGCAGCGGACGGCCCGCACGTCGTTGCCGGCCGGCGAGTTGATGCGGGTGCCGTCGGCGATGCCGGCGCACACCACCGAGCCGGCGGTCTGGATGCGTTGCAGGGTGCCGGCCGCATTGAGCGCGACCAGGCCGCCCTCGTAGACGGTCTCACCGCCCAGCACGGCGTAGGCGAACTCGCACGGCAGCATGCGCTCGCGGAGTTTGACTTGACCGATCAGCGCCATGTCAGTGGCTCCCCGTCTTCACTGCGGCCCGTTCCCAAAGCAAAAAGTGGTGATGATCCCTGCCGCGTCATTGACATCAGCCATGTCAAGTTGCCTGAACAGCGCCTTCCCAACGCTCGTCCGCAGCTTCGTGGCGCGGGCGAGGGTGACACCAAGCTGGGACTTCTGGGGGACAGAGCCGAGGACGCTCACATCGGCACCCGTGAAACGATGGAACGTCAGCTCCGCAAAGCGCTGGCCGCGCACGGTCTGCGGAAACGCGAGTGGCAGCGTCACGGTGCCGTTGGCGTTGCGGACGGCCCGCGGTGGCCAGATATCGGCAGCCGGCTTGTCGGTAGAAGCACCCGCCACGCGCCCGGCGGGAGGATGCTCCGCATCGGACTGGACCGAGGGTTGCCCCATCAACTGTTCTTGCACTGGCGGATGTGGCGCGTTCATGGTGCGGCATTCCCCCACAAGGGTTGCTCGTTTGCCATCTTGCGGGCGTAGATCCAGGCTTTCGGGGTGCAGTGGCAACGCCTGCATTCTTCGATATCGGCCCGCGTGAGCCCGGCGTCCTTGTAGGAAATCAGCTCGGCCCGCGTGATGCCGGTGTTGTTCAACTCCTCCAGGGTGAAGCCGTATTCCCGCATCAGGGCTGCCATGGCGGGATCGATGGCCTTGGTCTGCGCAATCCTTGCCTCCGGCGACAGGTCCGCGGCGTGATGGGCAACAGCATGCTGCCCGCCGTTCCGCTTCTGCGCCGCAAACGCCTGAGGCGTTATCCCCATGACGCGGCAGACGTTCCGTTCCGCTTCGGTCAGGCCCAGACCGTCCGGTTCGTCACGCCGCTTTTCCGCGGCCATGGCAGCGCCCGACAAACCCATGGTGCGGCACACCGCCATCTCCGACGCGGACAGACCGTCAGCACTCGGGACAGGCTGCCCCGTCACGATGCTCTTGCGCACCGCCGCCTGTGCGTCGCGGGTATGCACGAAGAGCGACGGCGACAGGCCCATGGTGCGGCACACCATCAGCTCGGCATCAGACAGGCCATGGTCCTTGGAAGTCGCTGCGCCGCGCTTCGTTGCCGCGAACAGCACGGGCGACAAGCCCATGGTCTGACACATTTTTCGTTCGGTATCCGACAGACCGTCCGTGCTCTGCTTGTCCTGAAGGTGGGCTGCGAACTTTGCCGGGTCCAGGCCCATCGTTGTGCAAACCGCTTGCTGCGCCGGGGTGAGGGGGTGCACGGTCGCAGGCGTGGCCTGTGTGCCGCCATTGGAGCGAGCGAACCGACTGAGTGGGCTCTCGATCCGGGCCATCATTTCTTCAGTCGCGCCCGGATTAAGCATGTGCAACGTCACCCAATTTTCCCGGGACGTCTCTGAAATCTTACCCAGCAATATTGCGGTATCGGCAAACCCGGCAGCGCACTGGCGACGCTGAATATCCGTGGCCAGGTCGGATGCATCAATGGAGTGAAGCGCGGTGAGCTGCGGCAGGTTCGGCACGTTTGTGAGCGCGGCGCGCAGGACGCGCACGACGTTGCCCGACTTGTCGTTCACCAGCACAGGCGAGATACCGCGATAGGCGCGGTCAGCCCACAGAGCGGCTCCCGCTTCGGTCCACTCGACGCGGCCCCAGATGCCATCGGGGCGTGCGTCCATTGCCACGATCCAGCCGCGCGCCGGGCTTGGACCGCCAGAGGGCGCCGCAAGGTCCGTGGCGTGGTTCTCGTCGATCGGCAGCTTGCCGTCCGCGAGCGAAGCCTTGATGACCGCGTTGGGGTCGTGCAGCCGATAGGGGCCGCGCCCGTCCGCGCCGTGGAACGTGCCGGCGGGCACCAGGTGCACCCATTCCGGAGGCGCATCCCCGGCGCCGGGCGAATGATCGGAGGTGACGGAAGGTCGGGTAGCCATCAGAGGTGTTCCCCGTGAGTGTGGGAGTTGCGGGAGGTTTGCCGGGGCATCAGGCAAAGACCTTTTTGGGCACCGCACCGCTCATGCCCATGCCCATGCTTCTCAGGGAGCGCCACACAGTATCCTCGCAACACCCCACCATTCGCGCGATCTCAGGCTGAGAATGTCCCCGGTCCCTGTAGACGCGCACTCGCCAGAGCCTCGCAACCGGGATGGGGATCGTGAGGCCGCCGAACATTTTGGAGAGAGCGACCACGCCTTCCTTACCGATTACGTCGGCGAGCTTGTGAGCCGCCGCGATCTTGTGATCATGGGTAGCGTCCTGCGGGATGTAGACGCGCACGCCGCCGCGAGCCTCGATCAATTTGAAGGCAATATCTTCTCCCAACGCCGTGATCAGTGACCCGAGAATATTATCTGTCGGGCGGCTCTGGGCGTCGGGGGCTTCGGGTTGTACTACGGTCGTCATTCGCTTACATGAACCTGCCAAGGGCCGCAGTGCGCGGCCTCGCCTACGAGCGCAACATAACTTGCGGGCGGGGGACCTGTTTAGGCCCGCAAGTGCGGGCTGGAGAGTTGGTGCGAGGATGTTTGCCGAGCTGGGTGTGTGCTGATCCACCGCGTCACGTGCGGCGCTAGGCAGGTGACCATGATTGTAATGGGCCAGCCACGGGCTCATACTCTCTCTGGGTGCGCGGTGACAGGGTGCAATTCTCTCTCCCGAGCACGGCCGCAAGGTCGGAGCGATATGTGGGGTTCCCGGGAGGCCCCACTCGCGCACCCAGATCGCTTTCGTATCTGTGGAAGTGGTCTGGCCGCGGGTGTATACTCTCGCCTGGGTGCGCCGTGACACGGTGCTATTCTTCCAGCCGTAGGACGGTCGCAAGGCCGGATCGCAATGTGGGGTTGCCGGAAGGCCCCATCGGCGCACCCACTTCATTTTCGCCGCTGTGGAAATCGTCTGGGCGTGGGTCTATACTCTCGCCTGGGTGCGCTGCGACACGGTGATATTCTTCCTGCCGTAGCACCGCCGAAAGGCGGGAGCGCAATGTGGGGTTTCCGCGCAAGCGGACGGAAGGCCCCACCAGCGCACCATTCCCCTTCGTTCGGCCCCGCGGGACCTGGTGCTGGCGACGCCATAGGGAAGGCCGAGCGCTGGCCGCACAACGAACCGCGTAGGAGCGCCACCAGGGCCGTTGAGCGGCCCGGCGGGTAATCCCCTACCGGCCCGTGGACACGCCCCCCGTAAGCGACCATTGAACGCACCTTACGGGGGTGATCCTGGGTCAAATTGACGCGTCCTCCCCCTCTGTCGCGCATGCCGTGCACAACCCGGCGCCCCAATCGGCTATCCGCCCGCAGAACGCGCACCGTCCGAACGTCCGCAATAGCCATCGGATGGGGTTCTCCGTGCGCTCCTTTGCGTCGGCCGCCTGCGCCGCGCGCCTGGCCGCTTCCGCGAGCCGCCTGGTGCGGTTCGTCTCGCCTGCCTTGCGCCACCCTTCCCGCCGCCGTTTCGCCGCTTCGGCGAGTGCCGTAGCCCGGAGAGCCTGCGCCTCCTCCTTGGCCGCGGTCACCTCGGCCGTGGTCATGAAGAAGCCGGGTTCCTTCGCCGGGGTCATCTCCGCCATGATGGCTCGCATATCATGGGCGCCATCCAACAGGGTTTTCCTCGGCACACCGAGCGCGAAGGCGAGCCTCAGCAGATCAGTCGCGTCGGGAACCGAGCGCCCGGCCTCCCAGTTCAGCACTGTTTGCGGCGCCCGGCCGAGGTGGCGTGCGACGGCTCGCGCGGAGAGGCCACGCTTGCGGCGGATGATCCCGATGCGTCCAGCCAGTGTGCTCAGTGAAAGCGGTTGGGCAGGCAGGTGCATCAGGGGCGGTATTCCAGGAACGGAAAGCCCTGATCACGACACACCGCCGCCGCCTCGGGATGCGGCGGCGCAACGACGCAGAGCCACGTCTCTCCGATCCCATCGGGCACTTCGTGGTCGCCCCGAGGCGGCAAGGCTGACCGATAGAGTTGCAGTTGCCGCATCAGCTCGCCGATGGAACGGATTTCGGTCTTCACCTCGAAACACACGCATAGCCAAGTGCGGCTTGGTGACCACCGGACCGTTTCCGCTCCGGTGTATTCAAACTGAGTACGCCAAACAGCGCGGTCGGCGGCTGCGTCCCGAACCGCGCGGTAGGTTCGGACGATAACGCGCTCCATGGAATGATCGAACCCATATTGTGCCATCAGATCACAGAAGCCAACGAGTTGCCGGTGGCCATTAGTTGCCAGTGAAAGGTGAAGCGGCAAGATCGGTTCCCAGGTTGTACTTTTGTGGCTCCACTCCGGTGCTGGGACTTCAGGCCACGCTTCCTTCCGTCGAACCGCTCTGCCCGAGACTTGGAAACTGGGATACGTACTGGCGAACTCGCGGGCGACGCGGTCGCGCTCGGCTCCCTGCGGCCATGCCTCTAATGAAGCCACGTCCAATTCCGGGGCCGTCGTGTCATACCAGGCATGGAAGCCGTCTCGCAGCCCCAGTAGCGCCCGGACATTCGCCGGGTTGCGGACCCACTCGACCAACCAATGCATGATGATGTCGTGTGAAGGCCGGCGCAGATCGTCGTCTGCGAAGGCCATCCTGAGCTGAAAGCTCTTGTCGTTCACCTTACCCATTGCAGAAACGTAGCGCAGTGCCGTCGAGTCGCGCAGGAGCCTCGTACGAAGTCGGCCAACTGCTGGCGTTGATCCGTACAGCATGATGGCGGCGGGCTGCCCCGCCGCCATCATGCTGCCGATCGGCGTGTTGGCCGTCACGCTGCCCTCGGCCCCCGCTCCGGCCGAAGCTGGGGACGCCGCTTGCCCGTCATGCTCTTAAGGGCGCCGATCGCCTTGAAGGCCAGGTCGGCGGTGACGAAGGGAAGGGCCGACACCTTGAGCGTGCGCTCCAACCACTTTCCGAGGGTGGCGTCTGAGCCCTCACCATCCGTGAATTCAGCCCAAAGCCGCCGGATCAATTGCACCTGGCCAGGCGAGGCCATGCCAACGCGGGCAGGCAGCGGGCGCCGGCTGGACGTGCTGCGGAACCCGAGTTCCCTAAATCGGTCCATGACGGCAGTGAAGCCAACCTGGTCCAGCATGGTGGCGCTACTGGCGCCACCATACAGGCCCAGGATCGCCCGGTAGTCACCCTCCATCAGGCCGAGCTGCCGCCGGGCCACGTGGATCAGGCGGAGCTTCGCGTCCGGCAGTTGCGGGGACGCGCTCGTCACGCTCGGTGATCTCGGCATGTTCCAGATGCTTCCTGAGCTTTTCAGTGATGAGCCGGGCACCGGCGATCAATGACATGGTGGCCTCGAAAGGCTCCGTGCAGCCCGCCGGCATGGGGACGGGGAAGGCGTCGCCGAGGTAATCGTCCGCCACGCGGAGCAGATGTTCCAGGTTCAGGGCGGCAGTCTGAGCCTGGTTGATGATCTGCCACATCTCATCGGTGGCAACCGTCGCTGGAGTGGCGCAGGTCATGGCGTCAGCTCCCTTCGGCTGCGCAAAGCGGCCTCGACGTGCTCGCCCTTGATCGCCTGGCCGGGGCCGGCGAGCTTGCCGGCGACGTTCAGCACCTTGTGGACGATGCGTAGGCCGCCTGGCTGGCGGGAAGCCCGATACAACAGCTCGCGCGGGCGCTTGGCTTCGATGCCGACGGCGGCGCAGATGGTGTCCACGTCGGCCGCAAGCGGCGCGTCCAGTTCGACGCGGTGCAGGAAGCGACTGCTGAGCTGCGCCCACCGCTTGCTCAACCAACGGTCGCGGAGGTCGCGGTTGCCGAGGAACACGATCCCCACGAACACCTCATCATAGATCGCGCGGATTTCCTCCACGGAGTCATCCGACAAGTGCTGCGCTTCATCGATCAGCAGAAGAGGGTCCGGCTCATTGTACAGGCTCTTGCGGATCGCGTCCGACCAGGCGCGGGCTCCGGTTCCGGACGAGTAGGCCCTGACGATCTCGCCGATGTGCGCCAGCGCCGGCACCAAAGGCGCTCTCGCCGGTGACATGGTGATCAGAAAGACGCCAGACCGCCCGGCAGCGTAGCGCCTTGCGGCCGAAGTCTTGCCGACGCCGGGTTCGCCGGTCACCAGACCGAGTTCCGCGTCTGCCTGGCAGAGCCGGAACACGTTCATGATGCTGGTGGCGGTCGGTGTGTCGTAAAGCTCGGCGAGCTTCACGCCTCGGGGTTGGTCTGATAGAATGTCATCGGTCATCGCGTTGTGGTGATCCCTGACTATAGGCCGGGAGGCAGTCCCGGCGCCGGGGCGGGCTGGTGTTGCACCATCAGCCCGCCAATCTTTCCTTCGGGAGCATGTCCACGAGCCGCTGTAGCAGCGCGCGTTGCTCGGCGTTCCGATCGTTTTCCCCATCCGACCGCGCTGGGGCAGTCCGCGCCATTTGGGCGGCAGCGGAATACTCGGGATTAATGCTGATCACACCGTCGCTCTGCGCCGTCGGGGCCGGGCCATGCAGCGCAACGACATTGGCCATTGCCTGCTCGCCATCGATGCGTTCGGTGCCAGCCGCCATCGCGGCAAGGTCGGTGCGGAGCACCTTCGCGCGCCGGGACTGCTCTCCGGCGCCGCGTGGATCGCCGAAGACATAGGTGGTTTCCGGCCCGGCGGTGCAGATGAAGTCTTCGTATTCTGTGAAGACAAACAGGGTATTGCGGTCGCCGGTGAGGGGTTGACGCACGATGACGCGGCTCCCCACGTAGGATTGCAGCGCATCGGCCCTGAAGTTGATGCTGTCCAGGCGCAGCGTGCCGCCTGCCCGCACTGGCTTTACGATCTTGCGACTGAACGCGACGGCCAGTTCCCGCGGGTCCAGGACGGTGCTGCGCCAGCCTGCGCCGATATGGTTGGCGAGGCTGTCGTTGGGCGAGATGCCGTTGAGATGACCGGCCTGGGGCTTGGCGTGGTAGTAGGCCATCCCGGTTGCAATCGCCTCTTTCAGACGGGCTTCATCCCCAGGGAAGGGCTTCGGCGCGCGGCCCTGATTGGCCGTCTTCTTCTGCATCCTGTTCCCGCCGATGTAGCCGGGCAGTTGCGAGAAAACAACGCGCTCGATTGTCGCAAACGACGTCTCAATGACTTTGGCCTGTGCGTTGTAAGGAAGAGCATGTTGGACAGCCTTGGCATCGGCGTCATTCTTGCACTTGGGAGCATCATAGACATCAATCACAACAAAACGCTTCAGCTTTGCAATGTCGTTAACGAGGTTGGTCCACTTGTATTCGCTTCCGTTATCCAGATAGAGCCTTGACGGCACCCCCCAATTCGGATCGGAGCACATCCCCACAAACGACTGGATGACGTGCTCAGTCCGGATCATCTCACCCTTGGGCATGATGAACACGTCCAGCCACACGCGATTGGTTGCCAAGTCCAGCCAAGCAACGGCTTTGGGCGTGCACTCAGTGCCGTCGGGACGGCGGACGATCATGTCGATATGGTGCACGTCACCAGCCACCCATTCACAGGGGCGCAGGCGCGACCGATCCCGGTGGATACGCGGCGTCACCTTGGCCGCAAAACCCGCGGCATCCTGTTCTTTCATGGCAATCAGCGTATAGCGGCGCTCGGCTTCGATGAAGCGCCGCGGCACCTCGCACAGCTCGTGCAGGGCCTTCGGATCGGGGAGGTCCACACCAGCCGCCTGCGTCAACCCGACTACCTTGGGGAGCACATTGAGCTGCACCGTGGGCCAGCTCGGGGTGCCGCTGCGCCATGCGGACCGGACGTGCCCGCGCACTGTCTCGGTGATCTCGGCCCGCTGGGCATCAGACACACCGGCCTGCCGCATGGCGTCGTCCCAACGGCGGGACAGGCACACGCGGCGAATACCTGCATTCCGCGGGGCCTTGCGCATCACCCCTTCGAGGCCCCTCGCTTCGTATCGGGCGATCCAGTCGCAGAGGGTCCGCTCGCTGAGCGTGCAGGGACGGCCGCGCCAGTCCCAGGTTGTCGTGCCAGCAACTTCGCGAATGCGGCCGGCACGGTCCGGGGTGCGCGGGGCGGTAGTCTGCCGGACCTGTTGCACCAGCGACAGGCGCCACATGGCCATCTGGGTGTCGCCGGTAACACGGGAGCGGAGCCGCGGAGAAAAGACGGGAGGCGGCAGTGCTGGCGGACCCGCTACGGAAGACTGCTCGGCGGGGGCGGGAAGCGCAGGCGGTGGTTTCTGAACCGCCTCTAAAACTGCATTCAGGGGCGTTTCAGGCCCGGTCAAGAGATGCGGCGGTATGCTGTCTCTGGCTACTTGGTAAGCCCGGCCGCTGGCCCCTCCCCGTCCTAGTATGACGCAAACCGACAGGTGGGCACCGCGCCAATTTTTCCCCTCGAAACATGCCTTGAGCGCGCGCCGGGCTTTCCGGTCGCTGATCCCCACCATGCCCACGGTCGCCCGGCTCTGGCGAGCGTTGACCGACACCGCCGACCGCGAGAGCTGGCCCGCGGCGAAAACCCTCGCGGCGTTGATGGAGCACGAGATCGCCGAGCGGGCGCGGCGGCGGAC
>PLTJ01000387.1 GCA_003164455.1 Acetobacteraceae bacterium | reverse complement strand
AAGCCCAGCAGAGCAACGAAGGGTCGCTATCTGGCAAGCCTGTCGGACCGAAACGTCAGCCTTGGCTGATGTCGGTTCGATGAATGCCCATCCGAACTTCGGTTCGGTGCCCCGGTCGAGGCCTCCGGGGGGATGGCGGCCAGGTTTCGGTCATGACACTGCGGTGCATGCCCGGCAGACGAATTCCGAGCGCAACGGCGAGAACAGCCGGGCAAAGTACATCGGAATGAAATCTGGCACAGGCCCTCCGCTACCCCGTTATCGGGGGAATTACGGCGGAGGGCCACCCTTTGCTACCGGCGCGCAGTCGAGTGAGAGATTTCCTCGCTGACGCGCCTTGGCGGCCGAGGCCTGGACCATCCATGCCTGCTCAAAGAGCCCGTTTCTGGGTGTGGACGGCGGCTGCCACTCCTCACACCCGCCCTTCTGATTGAGATCGCGGCTTGCTCCGCATCTCACACACATGCGGCCACCGCTTGATCCGAACCACCGTAATCGTCATGCAGAGGCAATGCTACGATGTCGGAGCGAGCCGCGCCAAACCAGAACCCCCCGGTCAGACGACCGGGGGGTTTTCGTGTTCAGGTTGTGGGACGTGAAGAGTGCCGAGCCAGGATCCAGCCCGACGCCGAGTACCGGTGTCGTGGCCGGCCCGATTGCGCCACCGCTGCTCAGGGTGGACAATGGGCAGATCGGCTTGGTTAACGGACGGCCACACCTACTCCAAGACCACACATCGGAGGGGCGGCGTCCGGCAACTTCTGGCCGTTGGCCGACCGTCGGCTCATAAACCGTGCAGGTGCAAAGCCAGGGGAATCGCACTTGGATTTTTCCAGCCTCCAAGCGCCTGTCGAGGGTCGAATTTCAGGGCCTGTGGCCGAGTTTGCCCCGCTGCGAAGCCGCGCACGGTCGCAAAATGGGCTGTAGCATTCCAAGTGCGATTGCCCTGGGTGCAAAGCTGACCTTGCTGCAACAGAGTTGGCGATAGGGTTATATAGACGGAATCGCCGCTGAGGATCCGGTGCCTACTAGCCCGCGCAAAAAAAATGCATAACCGATCCTGCCTTGCTGAGGATCGCCGCGATCCCGCCAGCGAAGCTATACTACGCCAAGGATCACGATCCAGGAGAAGGCGACGCAATGCCGATAGGTCCATGAGGTCTCCGCGACGTGGCGTGAGGGGTTCGATTTTCGACAGGTCCATGCAATCACGGCATGAAAACGAACCTTTGAACTCCGACCAGAACCCGAGCCGCATCGCCGAGCGCCGCAAGGCGCACCGCGCCTTGCGCGCCTTGATTCAGGAGAACCTCCCTGTGGCGGGTGCCGGAGACGCTCAGGCAGGATGACCGGCGCAAAGCTCCACCATTACGTCCCGCAATTCCATCTCCGCCGCTTCGCGGATGGGAAGGGGCGGCTCTGGGTATGGGACAAGGCTGCCGATCGGGTGTTTCCGGGCGCGCCGGGCGGCATCGCCGCCGAGACTCAATTCTATCGCCTCACCCAATATGAGGTGCTGGGCGACGACCCGCTAACAATGGAAAAGCAGCTCTCAGCGCTTGAGAGCGAGGTATGGCTCTGCTAGCGAATGTTGGCCCAGTAGTGCTGACGGATTTTGGCCCACCCCCTGTCCCTCAACCTACGGTCGCCCGATTGGATCGGGAGGCCTGGCGTGGACTGGAGAGCCAAAGTGGATTTGTTCGAGCAGCTTCGTCGGGAGCATGAGTTTGGCGTCGGCACGATCGCGGGTGTTGCTGCCAAGTTCGGCGTTCACCGACGGGTCGTGCGGCAGGCGATTGGCAGTGCGCTGCCGCCGCGCCACCGATATTCACCCCGGGCCAAGCCGAAGCTCGGCGCGGTCGCGGACTTCATCGACAAGGTGCTGGAGGCGGACTGTCAGGCACCGCGCAAGCAACGCCACACCGCCCGGCGCATTCATCGTCGGATCCTGACGGAGTTCCCGGACGCCACGGTCGCGGAGTCGACGGTGCGCAACCACGTCCGCGAGCGCAAGCGGCAGATGGGGTTGGCGCGACGGGAGACGTTTGTTCCGCAAAGCTATGGCTGGGCTCAGGAGGCCCAGGTCGACTGGTATGAAGCCTGGGTCGATTTCGGCGACGAGCGGACCCGCGTGCAGGTGTTCGCGATCCGCTCGATGGCCAGCGGGGCGGCGTTCCATCGCGCCTACCTGCATGCGACGCAGCAGGCATTCCTGGATGCCCACGAGCACGCCTTTGCCTATTTCGGCGGCGTGTTCCGCCTGCTGCGCTACGACAACCTGGCCAGCGCGGTTCGCAAGATCCTGCGCGGCTACCGGCGTGAGGAGACGGTGCGGTTCGTGGCGTTCCGCTCGCATTGGCGCTTTGCCGCCGAATTCTGCACGCCCGGCGAGGGGCATGAGAAAGGCGGCGTTGAAGTGGAAGGCGGCTACTTCCGGCGCAACCACCTGGTGCCGGTGCCGCGCGTCGCCGACCTCGATGCGCTGAACGCCATGCTGGTGACGGCCTGTCGGGCAGACGAGGCACGAGTTCTGGACGGCCGCAGTGAGACGATCGGCACGGCGATGGCGGCCGAGCGTGGCTATCTGCTGTCCTGCGCGGCCGAAGGCTTCGACCTGGCCGAGACCGTGTTCGCTTTGGTGGACAAGCAGGGCTGCGTGACGGTGAAGACGAATTTCTATTCGGTGCCGGTGCGTGCGGGCACAAGGGTAGAGGTGCGCATCCATGCGCTGCATGTGGAGGTCTGGCACGCCGGTCGCCGGGTAGCCCGCCACGAGCGTTGTCACGGCCGCCGCCAGCATGTGCTCGATCTTGAACATTACCTCGACGTTCTGAGCCACAAGCCCGGCGCATTTGCCGGGTCCAAGCCACTGGCGCAATGGCGCGAGGCGGGTCGCTGGCCCACCTGCTACGACGAACTCTGGGCTCGGTTGCAGGCCCGGCACGGTAAGCAGAACGGCACCCGCGCCATGGTGGCGGTGGTTGCGCTGGGCCAGGAGTTTGGCCATGACCGGCTGCGGTCGGCAGTCGCCTCTACGGTGTCGCTGGGCGCCTGCGACGTCGCCGCCGTGCGGTATCTGCTGACCGAGGCATCGTTGCAAAAGGCCCGGCCCGATCCGGTCGATGTCGGTGAACTGGCCCGCTACGACCGGCCGCTGCCGGACCTTGCCGACTACGACACGCTGTTGGTCTCCACGCCATGCGCCGGAACAGCGTGATGGGCGAGCTCCAGGAGCAGGCCATCCGTCAGCATTGCAAGACACTGCGCATGCCGACGGTCGGCGCCCAGTTTGCCCGTCTGGCGGAGGCGGCCGCGCGGGAAGGACAGTCGCATATCGGCTACCTCGAAGCGCTGCTGGCGGCCGAGATAGAAGAGCGCGAGAGCCGCGCGATCGCCAGGCTTTTGCACGAGGCGCGGCTGCCCAGGATGAAGACGCTGGACGGCTTCGAGTTCGACCGCTCCGCCGTCTCGGCCGCCCAGTTCCGCACGCTGGCCGAGGGCGACTACATCGCCAAAGCGCAGCCGATCCTGCTGGTCGGCGAGGCCGGGACCGGGAAAACCCACCTGGCGACGGGCTTGTGTGTCGCTGCTTGTCGTCAGCGGCGGCGGGTGCGGTTCGCCACCGCGACGGCGTTGATCAACGAGTTGGCCGAGGCCGCGCACGCCAACCAGCTCAGCCGCGCGCTGGGCCGCTGGGAACGGCTGGACCTGATCTGCATCGACGAGTTGGGCTACGTGCCTCTGGCCGAGACGGCGTGTGAACTGATGTTCCAGGTGATCGCCGACCGGGCCGAGAAGGCGGCGGTGATCATCACCACCAACTTGTCGTTCTCTGAATGGTCGCAGGTCATCCCCAATCCGCGGCTGTGCAAGGCGCTGATCGATCGCCTGACAGACCAGGCGCACATCATCACCACCGGCGCCGACTCCTATCGGTTCCGCCGCTCCGTGGCCCAGCGAAAGGGCGGCAAATCATGAAGGGAGGGACAGAGCAGCGACGCTGACCTGCTGAGCCGGGCCTCGGCCCGGCTCAGCAGGTCAAACACCGGAGGGTGGGCCAAAATTCGTCAGCACAGGTGGGCCAATATTCATGGACACAGCCAAGGTAGCGGCGATTACCGGCCAGTGGCTCGGCTGGATCCCCGATATGGCGCCGCTCGACGTCGTGCCGATCCCGCGGATCAACCGGCGCATCGTCGCGCAGTTCCTCGCCATCCAGTTCCTGCGCACGCTCGATACCCGCGAGATCGTCTCGGCGCTGGTCGAGCACGATCGCGGGAGCACATTGACCGAAGACGAGGCGCGCGAGCATCATACCGAGCTGATGTGGAACGAGGACCAGGTCGAACTGATCGCGCGGCACCTGCGCCGATCGGTCTGGATCTTCGGCCGCAATACGAGCGCGACGCCCTTCGTCACCTCCGACAACCCGATCGCCTTCCGCACTGGCGACAACCGCCGGTGGCTGCGCGCCGGCTTCCTCTCGGGTGGCACATATCTCGTCTATCCGATGTCGCCGGGGGTCGTGCTCTATTGCCACCCGCCTGTCGGCAAATTCCGGGCGCTCCGGAAGTTCGCCGACAGTGTCTCGCCAGTTGCCTTCACGGACGAGTTGGTCGAAAGCGAGAACAGCGGGCAGGTGTTCATGGCCTCGCGCTTCCTTATCTCCAATCGGCCTGAGTTCGGCACCGAACGCGCCTTCGCCGCGACGATCGGCACTGACACCTACGCGCCACGCTGATCGGCGCAGGGGTCACGTGGAGTGTCCCCGTAATCTCATTCGTTGGAGGCAGCCGCAGCACATAGAGCATGGCAGCTGCCACGATCGGCGCGACCTTCGCTTGTACGACCACAATTGGGCGCAGGCCTGTCCGGCTCCTCGCGAACGGCGGGGAGCCGGGGCAGTCAGATTTCGGTGCCTTCAGCAAGCGTGAGCGCGTCCTCTACATCCACGCCCAGATAGCGCACGGTATTCTCAATCTTGGTGTGACCGAGCAGGATCTGCACGGCGCGCAGGTTGCCGGTCGCCTTGTAGATGATCGACGCTTTGGTGCGGCGTAGCGAGTGGGTGCCATACTCCTCCCGGCGAAGGCCAATGCCGACGACCCATTCGTCGACGAGCCGGGCGTACTGCCGGGTGCTGAGATGGTCAGCATGGTCGACGCGGCTTGGGAAGACATAGTCAGCCAATGTGCCGCCACGTCGTTCCAGCCAGGCCAGCAAGCTCGCGCGCGCATCGGACATCAGCTCGAACTGCACCGGCCTGCCGGTCTTTGCCTGGATGACAATCGCCCTGCTTCGGATCTGCCCGCCCAGCACGAGATCGCCTATCCTGACCTTCACGACATCGCAGCCGCGGAGCTTGCTGTCGATCGCCAAGTCGAAGAGCGCCCGGTCTCGCATGCGGCGGTGCTGGTCGAGGAAGAAGCGGATGGCCCAGACCTGCCGTGGCTTCAACGCGCGCTTTGCCCCGACCTTTCGCCCCGAATTCCAGGCGCGGCGATCGGTTGCGATCGGATCATGCTCTGACGTGCCCATGATGGTTCTCCTGTGGCCACGATGGCCGGAGGGGAAGTGGGGCCGAGCGCGGCAGGCCGGCAGCTTGCGACCAACGTGCGCCGTTCCGGTGCAACTACGGAGATGTCGGCTCATGCCGACACCGGTCATCGCCGATTGAGACCAGCCGACTGGCCGTCCACCAGTTCACTGAGGAGCTACTCGGCTTGGCGGGTTTCGCTTCCGAACTTCCTAAACTCTGCTCTATCCATAACCTCGACGTCGATATCAAGAAGGTGAAAGACTGCCTTGCTGGAATCGGAGAGCTTCCTATCGTCCGTGACAAAAATGTCAGCATACGAGGCGTAGATTGCATGAGATACGTCGTGAACTCGATTTTCAACTCGATTTGAGTTGTGCTCGGCTCTGTAGCCAAAAATATTTAGCGTATCGAATAGTGTTTCAAAAGTATCTTGACGTCCTGGGAAATTATCTTTCCGGATTCGAAAATTATGCGTTCTCGCCATGAATTCCAAATATTTACAAATGTCCATATTGGAGAATATTTCACTCGGAAGGCAATTATTGATAGCTTTTTTGTTCTTATCGGGAAGTGTTTTATAAAAACTGGCTTTGTTGCTAGTTATTCTTCTACGCTCAAAGGCAACAGCAAACTCCGTCATTTCACGACCGCCGCCATCCTGAACTCTTCCTAGGCATTTAGCGATGGCCTCCTTGCGCATCACGGCAGGGCCAGTTTCATGCGGTAAGATCGCCACCTCCCCGGTTAACTCAGCCAGATGGGAGACCCGTACGTCGAGATTCCCTCTCTGGTGAGCGTGGTGTGCCTTCGCGATCTCTTCGACATGAGCTGGGCTATAAACAAATATGAGTCCCCTTTTACGAAGTTCAGCGACGGTTTCGACAGCATCCAGCCCATCGAGATGGTCGATGACGATCTGGGTATCTAAATATACAATCTTCATGTGAACGATCTCGGTGACGTGGTTCAATTATGAACGCAATCGGAGGGTATCAGATAATCTTGAGACATTCCTGTTCCATCACTTCAAGATTTATCCACGAAGCCTGGGCAACTTCCGTCCCCAGAGCCTGCCGCACCGCGTCGGGCACTCGCGATCAGAACCAAGTTTGATCGGAAATGTCCGCTTCCGGCAAGAGCCGTCGTTCGCCGCTGGCCGTGCGAGTGGCGGCGAAGTCTCAATGCCGGCCGTTCGCGCGAGTTCAGCGGGCTACATGAATGAACGGCTGGTTCCGGGAACGGCTAGACCGGCTCGGAACAGCGCAGATGGCCGCTGAGCAGCGGTTGCGATTGGCCGAACCGACGGTTGAAGACAGATCCACCGTGGCGTCGCCGCGACGATTGCCGGCTCATCGCGAACGAAAGTGGCACGAAGCGGGCCATCGCGACCAGCGGACGAATGGGCACGGTGGCACACGACTTTGCCGCGCTGGGGGGCGATCCTGCGCAGGCACGGGGGTCACTCGCGACGATGTCAGGCACGCCAGGTCGGATCCGGATCTCTTTGTAGCCGCCATTGAACGTCTGGACCTGCCGATGGAGACCGCCATCGACGGCGGTGGCAGCATCCGGGACATGCTCACGGCCAGGGACTGCCGGGCGCTGGACGCCACGCCCGCTGTCCGGTGGCTGCGGCCAGGAAGAGCTTGAGGGCGTGGGTGGCCTGCGTGTCTGCGACGATTCCGCCCACGTCGATGAGCCGTCCAGCCGACGGTAACGGCGGAGTATTGGCATCGACAAAGCCAGTGCACCGGGTGATGACCGCACCGGGATGTCGTTGCGGATCGCGGATTTTGTTCCTTGGCAACGCACCAGACAGAAGACCTGAGAGCGAATCTAAGACAATCATCTTAATGGGTTGATTCGGAACGGCCTCTCGGGAAATCTCTGTGGTGGGATTAGATTCCCCTTTCCCCTCCCCGGATGTTCCTATTATGTTCCGCCCTGATGGACGGATATCATGCAAGCGGGACCCCACAACTCTGTTGTCGAAACGCTCCGGTCCGAGCTGGCCCGCCTGGAGCGGGCGGATCGGACGTGCCGTAAAGGGGCTTCCATGCCCTTTGGCCTGCCCGCGATCGATGCGGCGCTACCAGGCGGTGGGCTCGCGCTCGGGGCCTTGCACGAGGCCTGGGGGGCCGGTCCGCAGGTCGAGCATGGCACGGCCGCTTCTCTGCTGGCGGCCTGGCTGCTCGCGCGGGTTC
>PLTJ01000417.1 GCA_003164455.1 Acetobacteraceae bacterium | reverse complement strand
GACGGCGTCACCACCGGCATATCGGCGGCCGACCGGGCGCGCACCATCGCGGTGGCGATCAACCCCGAATGCGGCCGCGACGACATCGTCACGCCGGGCCACGTTTTTCCCCTCGCCGCGCGCGAGGGCGGGGCGCTGGTGCGCGCCGGACACACCGAGGCGGCGGTGGATATCGCCCGCATGGCCGGGCTGAACCCGTCCGGCGTGCTGTGCGAGATCATGAACGACGACGGCACCATGGCGCGGCTGCCCGATCTGGTCGCCTTCGCGCAGCGCCATGGCCTCAAGCTCGGCACCGTCGCCGACCTGATCTCCCANNCGCCGCCGCACCGAGCGGCTGATCAGGCGGGTGGAGCAGGGGGTGCTGGAGCACGCCGTCGGCGGCACGTGGAAGGTTTTCGTCTATACCAACACGGTGGAGTACGCCGAGCACCTGGTGCTGGTGAAGGGCGACATCACCGGGCCGGACCCGGTGCTGGTGCGCATGCACGGGGTTGACCTGCTGAACGACGTGCTGGGCGGCCCGGGCTGGGCGATCATGCAGCACGCCATGCGCCAGATCGCCGAGGCAGGGCGCGGTGTGGCGGTGCTGATCCGCGAGACCCGGCCGACCTGGCTGTCGGAGCGGGTGCGCCGGCTATCCGGCGCGGCCCAGCCGGTCGGCGAACTCCGCGACTACGGCATCGGCGCGCAGATCCTGCTCGACCTCGGCGTCAAGGATCTGATCCTGCTGTCCAACACGCAACGCACCATCATCGGCCTGGAGGGGTACGGCCTGCGCGTCGTCGGCCGCCGGCCGACCGAGGAGGCATGAGCACCGTCGACGCCGAGCTGCCGGTCGCCCCGCGCATCGAGGGTATGGCCCCGCATCTGCTGGTGGTGCGGGCGCCGTACTACGTCGCCGTGGTGGACGGGTTGCGCGACGGCGCGGTGCACATTCTGGAGCAGGCCGGGGCCAGCTTCGACGTGTTGGACGTGGCCGGCGCGCTGGAGTTGGCCGGGGCAGTGCGGCTTGCCGTGCGCGCCGCCGGCACCGGCGCCAGTGCGCTCGAGTGGGGGCGCCGCTACGACGGGTTCGTGGCGCTGGGCTGCGTGGTGCACGGCGAGACCGACCACTACGAGCACGTCTGCCGCGAGACGATGTCGGGGCTGACCCAGGTGACGCTGCGATTCGGCCTCTGCCTTGGCATCGGCGTGCTGACCGTGAACCGGGCGGAGGAAGCGCTGGCGCGGTCCGGGCCGGACGGCCACAACAAGGGGGCCGAGGCCGCCGTGGCGGCGCTGTTGCAAATCCGCGCGGCGCGTTGGCTGGGAGCAGTGTGATGGCGGCTCGCCCCAGGAACCGTCGCTCCGCGGGCCGTCCGCGCACCGGCTCGCGGGTGGCCGCCGTGCAGGCGCTGTTCCAGGCCGAGCAGGCGCAGTCCAGCCCGGAGACGGTGATCGACGAATTCGTCCGCCACCGCCTGGGCGAACTGCCGGGCACCGAAGGCTTCGAGGACGGCCGCGTGACCGACGTGCATGTGCCGCTGTTCGCCCAGATCGTGCGCGCGGCGACCAGCCAGCAGGACACGCTGGACCCGATGTTGTCGGCGGCGCTGACCGAGGACTGGCCGCTGCTGCGGCTCGATCCGGTGCTGCGCGCGCTGCTGCGCGCCGGGGCGGCCGAGCTGTGGATGGCCGACGGTCCGCCGGCGAAAGTGGTGATCAACGAATACATGGACGTGGCGCATGGCTTCTTCGACGGCGACGAGCCGGGCCTGGCCAACGGCGTGCTGGACAGCCTCGCCCGCCAGTTGCGCCCGGCGGAGTTCGTCGGCGCCGGGTAGCGGGGGAAGGCTGAAAGTGAGCGACCTTCCCGCCGAATTTGCCCTTATCGCCCGGCATTTCCTTCCGCTCGCCGGTCCCGGGGCGCTTTTCCTGGCCGACGACGCCGCCGTGTTCGCCCCGCCAAACGGGCGCGACCTGGTGGTCGCCGCCGACGCCATGGTCGCCGGCATTCACTTCCTGCCCGACGACCCGCCCGACCTGGTGGGACGCAAACTGCTGCGCACGAACCTGTCCGACCTCGCCGCCATGGGGGCAACGCCGCTCGGCTACCTGATGACGGTTTCCGCCCCCCGCGCGACGCCGGATGCCTGGTTCGCCGGCTTCGCCGCTGGTCTGGCCGCCGATCAGGCCGAATACGCCATTTCTCTTCTCGGCGGCGACACCACCTCCACCCCCGGGCCGATCAGCTTGTCCTTGACCATTCTCGGCCACGTGGCGCCGGGGCGCGCGCTGCGCCGTGCCGGCGCGCGCGACGGCGACGGGCTGTGGGTCAGCGGCAGCATCGGCGACGGCGCCCTCGGCCTGCTCGCCGCCCGCGGCGAGATTGCCGATCCGAACGGCACTCTCGCCGACCGCTATCGCCTGCCCCGGCCGCGGCTGGCGCTGGGCCAGGCGGTGGCCGGTATCGCCCATGCCGGCATGGACGTGTCGGATGGGCTGGTGCAGGACACCGGCCATCTCTGCCGTGCCGGCGGCCTCGGTGCCGTCATCGAGGCCGACTCGGTGCCGCTGTCGCCGGCAGCGCGGGCGGCGGGGCGGCTGGCGTTGTGCCTGACCGGCGGCGACGATTACGAACTGCTGCTGGCCGTGCCACCGGCGGCCGAGCCGGCGCTGGCCGAGGCCGCCGCGCGGACCGGCACGCCGGTGACCCGCATCGGTGGTTTCCGGGCGGATGCGCCGCGAGTCACGGTACGCGCTGCCGACGGCACCGTCCTGCCCCTCGCCACGGGCGGGTGGAGCCATTTCGGATGAATCGGAACGCCTGGCGGCTGTTCCGCCGTCCGCGCGAGCGGCTCAGAAATTGCCTGGGTTGGTTGCTCCGCCCTGGCGGCTCTCGTCGGGCGCGGTCGACACCGGGCTGAATTTGCCCACGTTGCCGAGCAGCTGCGCCCAGAACGACACTTCCTTGCCTGGCGACGGGGTGGTGCGCGACACCACCGCCACATCCACCGAATCCTGCTGCGACTTGCGTGCGATGTTGCGCAACACACCTTGCTGGTCGAAGGTCAGTATCACCACCTGCTGATCCAGTACCGCGTTGGTGCCGGCGATCAGCGGCTTGGTGACCTCGCCGATATACAGCCAAGTGTTGTCGTCGAAAGTGGCGTGGATAGTCGGCGAGCCGATCAGCGCGGTGGCGTCGGCGCGCGTCGAGGTGCCGGGCACCAACTGCGCCAGCAACCTGTCGTCCACCTTGTTGCCGCGCACTTGCGGCGGAAAGCTGATGAACGCGGGTGGGGTGCACCCGGCCAGTGTGGTCGTGGCCAGCAGGCCGGCGAACAGGCAGGCGGCAAGCCGGTGGGCGGGCAACTTGGGCAAAGTGAGGTCGTCCTCCTGGGGCGCCGGGCAGATGCGCCAGGTCACGTACGAATGGGGCACACGGCACGATGCCGCGTTGACCGGCGCGACAGCGGCATTAGGTGTATCGGGTGTCACGGTGGTCCGGAAGTGTCAATCGGTCCTGGCCAGAGGATCGGCTTGCGGTACTGCCCGGCGAGGAGTGGTCGATGGGCGTGTTCGGGTTCCTGCGGCGCAATCCCCACGAGCGGACCGGCTACGTGCTTTACGCGCAAGCGGTCGCGGCGGCGCGCGATCCCACCCTGTACGCGACCGTTGGCGTGCCCGACACCCTGGACGGGCGTTTTGACCTCGTCGGACTGCACGCTTTCCTGGTGATCCGCCACTTGCAGACACAGCCGCCGCCCGGCCCGGCTTTGGCCCAGGCGGTGTTCGATGCCATGTTCAATGACATGGACGTTGCTCTGCGCGAGATGGGCGTCGGTGACTTGGCGGTCGGCAAGAAGGTGAAAGTGATGTGGGAGGCGTTGCACGGCCGCGCCATCGCCTATGGTCGCGCGCTCGACGCCGGCGACAGCGCAGCCCTGCAGGCGGCGCTGGCCCGCAATGTCTGGCGTGGCGCCGAGGCGGGCAGGGGGCCGGCGCTGCTGGCTGCCATCGCGATGGCGCAGGACGCCCATCTCGCCGGCCAGTCCCTCGTTGCCGGCCAGCTCGCCTTTCTGCCGGCCGCCGCCGCGCAGGTGCGGCCGTGACCGCCGATCCACCGCCTCCCGAGCTGTGCCGGCCACTGGCGGTGGACCGCGTCGGCCCGGGTGGGCTGGTGGTCGACGTGTGCGCCGGGGACGCGGAACGCACGGCCCTGGCGGCCCGAATGGCCATCCCGGCGGTGACGGATTTCCTCTGTCGGTTCAGCCTGTCCGCCGTTCCCGGCGCCGTGCTGCTGGCGGAGGGCCATTTGCAGGCCCGGGTGGTGCGGGTCTGCGTGGTGACGCTCGAGGAATTCGAGACCCTGACCGAGGAGCGCTTCCGGCTGCGCTTCGTGCCCGCTGGCCGGGAATCCGACGACGACGATCCCGAATCGGACGACGAGATTCCGTACACGGGTGCCACGATCGACCTCGGCGAAGCGGCCGCCCAGCAGTTGGCGCTGGCGCTCGATCCCTATCCCCGGATGCCGGACGCGGTGCTGCCCGACGCGGCGGGCGACCTGGCGGAGCGGCCATTCGCGGCGCTGGCACGATTGCCCCGGCGCCGCTAGGATGGGTCCCATGCATGCGGCTGCTTGCAGGGGGGGGTGCCCTCTGCTAGACGCCGCCCCTTGCGCTATCGCCATCTTGTGACCGC
>PLTJ01000267.1:6577-10448 GCA_003164455.1 Acetobacteraceae bacterium | reverse complement strand
TGGGTGGGGAGCGGCTGTAGAGGGTTCGCCGGCCCAGGTCCGCTCTGCGCCCATCATCGCCATCCAGCCGGGCGGCATCGTTCGCCCAAACCGGACGTCCCAACCGCCGCCCCGACGGGCCGCGGTGGGCGGAAAGCAGGCAGACGGTCGGACAGGCTGGTCATCTGGGCAATGTTGGCTGAAATCACGGCTCCCACCCTTGACAGCCGACTCTCTGCTCACAATCTTGTGAAAACGGCACATCCGCAACGGACTTCCCAGCAATTCACGGGCGAAAACGGCAGTGATGAACTTCGAGGTTGAGTTTCTTCCCGTCGGGGAGGGAGAGAAAAACGGCGACGCCATCGTAGTCAGATATGGCGAACCCGGCCGCTACACCATCATGGTATACGATGGCGGCACGCAAGCGGCTGGCAATGCGCTCGTCGAGCATGTGAAACATCACTACCGAACAGACTACGTAGATCATGTCGTAAATTCTCACCCCGACATGGATCACGCGTCCGGCTTATCTGTCGTGCTCGAAGAATTGCGGGTGGGCACTCTTTGGCTCCATCGACCCTGGCAATATTCTCATCTCATCGTCGACTATTTCAAAGACGGCCGCATCACCAACGCCAGCCTTAAGGATCGTCTCCAAAACAAGCTGTCCGGTGCCTACAACCTGGAAGCGCTTGCTATAAAAAAGAAAATCACGATCGCCGAACCGTTTCAGGAAACAAAGATCGGCGCTTTCCACGTGCTGTCTCCCGATCGAGATTGGTATGTGCACGACCTCATCGCGGATTTCGAAAAAACACCAGACGCCAGAAAGATCGCAACGCGACCACTCGTCGTTCAAGACTCCGGCCGACGGAGCTTCATCACCGAAGCCAAGAAAGCGGTCATAAAATGGGTCGCCGAGAGGTGGGACCTTGAACTCCTGCGTGAAGACGTTGAGACCTCCGCTGAGAATGAAAGCTCGGCGATTCTCTGTGCCTACATGAAAGATCATAAATATGGCATTCTTCTAACGGGCGATGCCGGCCTGCTGGCCTTAAACAAGGCGGTCGATTACCTTGAACGCTTCAATGTCTCTGCCCCCAACTCGATCAACCTGATCCAAATGCCCCACCATGGAGGCCGCCATAACGTCTCCACGACGGTTCTTGACCGCCTAGTTGGACGTCGTCTCCCCACTATCCCGCAGACGTTCTCTAAGTGGTCCATAGCATCGGCTGGTGCGGGCTCCGCCTATCCCCGGCACATGGTGCGGAACGCCTTTATGCGACGAGGGGCCAAACCATACGGGACTAAGGGGGGAACTGTTCGATTCTCACGCGGCATGCCGGATCGGGGATGGAAGGACGCTGAATCGCTGGGATTTTCCGACAGCGTGGAATCCTGGTAATACTGACATGAAATTTGACGCCTACGCACTCAAATCCAGAATTGCTCCTGCATTCGTCTCAATGATTGTGCCAATCATGCTCTTCAATTTCTTCTTTTCTAGCCCAGAATTCGCAAAATTCGTTGGGGATGTTCTAGGTGCCAAAATTTTCGCCAACCTTACTATCTCCCTTGTGTGTCTGTATTATCTTTCAGAAGCTGGTCGTTTCGTCGCCAAGCATGTTTTTGAACGGCTCTATTTCAAAAATGAAACTTATATGCCAACGACTGATCTGCTAATGTTCGAAAACGACACCTACAGCACAGACTACAAAACACGCATACGGCAACGAATAAAAAGGGATTTCAAAATTCAACTGCCGACGCCGGAAGAAGAAGCGGCAGACAACGTTATCGCAAGGCGTCGCATCGTTGAAACTATGGCGCTTGTCCGTAAAAAGCTAGCTAAGAACAGTTTGTTGAGTCAGCATAATACAGAATACGGCGCTGTCCGAAATCTCATAGGAGGTTCTGCTATAGGTTTAGTATTTTCTATGATAAATATTTTGTTCTTTTCTGCCGTCGTCAAAAACCCTCTGGCGGTTTATATTAGTATAGTCACGCTGGCATGTTACATGGTGATCATTTTAGCAAGTCGCCTTTTATTGTCCTTTTATGGATTCAATTACGCAAAGATTCTGTTCCGGGAGTATATGGGCTCCGCATGAAGAGCCACCGCTAAGCAAGCTGTAGGATGCAGTTCCGCTTGGAACTGCACCGCTTGATCGGCAGCTAAGGTGGTGCACTGCCAAGGGCACTGCACCATACCGGGGCTCGCAATCCTCGGCGCCGCCAGGGAGTATCCGGTAAGTCGCCCTTCGGAAAGGCAGCTTATCGCAGGGTTTGCCCGAATGCGGCCTTTCCCCTCACGGCCAGGAACTGACATTGCGCCGGCAGTCGCGAACAGCCGCGATGGGTCGAATGCGGCTGTGCGGCAGGGCCTTGTTCCGGCTGACGAACGCAAGGAGACCCGCCCGGTAGCCCGCCAAAACCTCTGTGCAGAGGCACTATCCCCGGTAGTACACGGCCAGCCACACCGCCGGCGGTTCGGTCGAGGTCCAGGCTACCCGGTGGCGGACATGGGCGGCGATGGTCAGATGGTCGCCCGGGCACAGCCGCAGGCTCGCGCCGTCGGCAAACTCCAGCGCCGCTTCGCCCTGCAACAACGCCACCCATTCCGGCCGGTCCTGGTCATACCAGAACCCGGGCGGACTCGCCTGCCCGCAGGAAACGATGCGCTCGATGCGCGCGCCCGTTCCCTCGGCCAGCGCCGTGATCTCCTCGTCGGGCCGGCCGACCGGCACCGCGTCGAACAGGTTGCCGGTCATGGCGCCTGGGCGGCGTGGCGCCGCAAATCGTCCAGTCGGCAGTAGCGCAGCGCGCCCTCGTGCGTCGCCTCCAGCACCACCAGCGGCGCCTGGCCGGCCTCCAGTGCTTCCTGCCAGCGCGGCGCGCACAGGCACCAACGGTCGTTCGGCCGCAGACCCGGGAATCCGTGGGCCGGATGGGGGGTGGTCAGGTCGTTGCCCGCGCGCTTGCTGAAGGCCAGGAACCCGGCGGTCATCACCACGCAGACCGTGTGGCTGCCGATATCTTCCGCGCTGGTGTCGCAGCATCCGTTGCGGAAGAATCCGGTTATCGGCGCCAACGAACACGGCGCCAGCGCCCCGCCCAACACATTGCGCGCGGGCTGACGCCCGCCGCCGCCATCCCCGGTGTTGTCGAACGGCATTTTGCCCCCTCGTTGTCGCCGCCAGCATAACGCGCCCCGCGAGGGCGTGCACGGCCTTCCGCTCGGGTAGCGCCGCCGCCGCTTCACTTGCCCATGAAAAAGGTCGGCATGAACATCGTGACCGGCGGGAACAGCGTGACGATCAGGAGCACCGTCAGCAGCGGGATCAGCCAGGGCAGCACGGCACGCGCCAACGATTCGTAACTGATCTCGGCGATCCGCGAGGCGATGAACAGAACCACGCCGATCGGCGGGTGGATCGCGCCGAGGACGAGATTGAAGATCATCAGGATGCCGAACTGCACCGGCGACACCCCGAAGGCCACCGCCACCGGCAGCAGGATGGGGACCAGGATCAGCACCCCCGCCAGGGTTTCCAGGAAGCAGCCGATGAGCAGCAGGATCGCGTCGCACATCAGCAGAAACGCGGCCGGGCTATGGATCGAGGCGACCATGATCGGCGCCAGGGTCTGCGGCACCTGGGAGATCGACATGCACCAGCCCAGGGCGCCGGCGCCCATGACCAGCGCGGTGACAACCCCGACAGTCTCGACGGTATCGACGAGAATGTGGATGACGTCCGCCGGCCGCAGCGTGCGGTAGACCACCAGCCCCAGCAGCAGCGCGTAGGTGGAGGCGACCGCGGCGGCCTCGGTCGGGGTGAACAGGCCGCTGAACATGCCGGTGAGCAGGATCACCGGCGTCATCATC
>PLTJ01000267.1:249-6567 GCA_003164455.1 Acetobacteraceae bacterium | reverse complement strand
TCGGAGGTCACGCCGTAGATGACGACGGGCATGCTCGGCGGCACGATGGCGCCGACGGTCGAGGCCGACGCGTTGATCGCCGCCGCCGTTTGGGGCCGGTAGCCCGCCCGCTTCATGGCGCGGATCTCGACGGCACCGGTTCCCGCCGCGTCAGCGACGGCGGAGCCGGCCATGCCGGCAAAGATGAGGCTGGAGAGGATGCTGGCCTGCGCATAGCCGCCGCGCAGCGAGCCCATCACCGCGGTGGCGAAGCGCACGATGCGGTCGGTGATGCGGGCCGAACTCATGATGTTGCCCATGAAGATGAACAGCGGCGCGGCGACGAACGGGAAGGAGTTCATGGTCTGCGACATCTTCTGCGGCACGATGGTGCCGGGCAGGCCGGACAGCAGGACGAAGGCCAGCGACGCCAGACCCATGGCGGCGAACAGCGGCACGCCGGCGAGGATGACGAACAGCCATACCGAGGCGACCTCGATCATCAGCGTGGTCATTTGTACTTGACCACGAAGTCCGGCTCAGTGGGCCGCTTCCGGCGCCACACCGCATCGGCCGCCGCTTGTACCGCCATCAGCAGCGCGGCCGGGATCAACGGCATGTACAGCCAGACCATCGAGATCGGCAGCGAGGTCGCCTCGAGGCCGAGGTTGTTGTGGAACATCACGATCGCGAAGCCGGCGATGGACAGGCCGAACGCCACGATCGCCAGCTGGATCACCAGCTCGGCCGCCTCCCACAGCCCCGCCGGCAGCAGGTTCTGGAAGAAGCGGATGCGCACGTGCGCGCGCGACCGGCCGGCGATCATCCAGCCGGTCGCGGCGAGCCAGGCCATCAGAAAGCGGGTGCCTTCGTCGGTGTAGATGCTCGGATTGCCCCAGGCGCGAGTAACCACGCCCCACATCACGCAACCGAGCAGGGACACCAGCAACACGCAGGCGAAGGCCCGCAACGCAAGGTCGAAAAGGCGCAGCACAATCAGGCCGCGAGAACCTTTTCCCACAGGCCCTTCCCCCACTTCGCTTCAAACAGGTGCGGCATTACGGCGATCACCGGCTTGCGGAAGCTTTCGATGTCCGGCTTGATCACGGTCATGCCGCCCTTGGCGAAGGTGTCGGCCAAGCCTTCTTCCTGCTTGATGATCTCATCGTCCTGGTCGTGGGAGTGCTTGGTGATTGCAGCCTTCAGCAGGCCCTGGTGCTTGGCATCGAGGCTCATCCAGGTCCTTTCGTTGATCATGATCGGGCGCGGGGTCATGATGTGCGCGGTCAGCACGAGGTATTTCTGCACCTCGTTGAACTTGCTGGACTGGATCGTCGGCAGCGGGTTCTCCTCGCCGTCCACCGCGCCCTGGCTCAAGGCCAGATAGAGTTCGCCGATATTGAGCGGGGTCGGCCGCGCGCCCCAGGCTTCCGCCATGGCGCGGTAGGTATCGACCTCGGGGATGCGGAGCTTGAAGCCCTTCATGTCGTCCGCGGTGTGCACGACGCGGGTGCCGGAGGTCACGTGGCGCGTGCCGTAGTAGTTGGCGCCGATCATCCGCAGCGACCGCTCGGCGACCAACTGGTTGATCATGCCATCCATCAGCGGGGCGGCCAGGGCGCGATGGATATGCGCCACGTCGCGCCACACGTACGGCGCCTCGAGGATGGAGAACGGGGCGACGAACTGGCCGAACTGGGCCGCGCCCTCGACCACCATCTGGGTAGCGCCGGACGAGGCCGACTCGATGATGTCGCGCGACGAGCCGAGCTGGCCGTTCGGGTAAACCTGGATCTCGATGGCCCCGCCGGCCTGCTCCTTCATGTCGGCCGCCACCTTGTTCATCATGGCGACTTCGGGATGGGTCGCCGCCACCACGGTGGCCCAGCGGATGACCGTTGCCGCCCGGGCGCGCCCGGTGATGGCAAACACGGAGGCGCCGGCGAGCGCGGTGCGTCGAGTCACACGGATAGTCATAGGATGTCTCTCCCTGCGATGATTGTTGGCCGACTGGTCGTCGGCCATCATAGCAATGAACAAGCGGCTGCGACAGCCGGTGGATTTTTCCGCGACACGGCCGGCGTGCCGGCGCCTGCGGCGGATCAGAGCCAGTGCGCCGGCACCCAGCGCCACGCCATGCCCTCCTGGACCCAGTAACCGTCCTGCCACTCCGTGCCATGGCCGGCGCGGCGTTCCCAGCGGCCTTCCCGCCAGGCGTAGCCGTCCCCCATCCAGTCCCAGTGGCCGGGCTGCCAGATCAGCGGCTGCTCGGAAACCGGCGGTTTGGGCACGATCTCATCCGGGATGGGTGGGGCGGGGTTGGGCGGGCCCGCCACCGGCACGCTGATGGCGCAGTCCGCCAACAGCAACAGGCCGCCGGCCAGCATGGGCAGCCCTAAGCAGCGGAACCAAACCGGGCGCATCTTCAGTCACCTCCGTCGGGATCCGGCACGCCGCCTTCGGCGTCCGACCCGGTCGAGCAATACCGCGGCGGCGCGCGGCGCGGAAGTAAACCTGTCGGCACGGGCGATTGCATCGAGGCCGGCAACGTGGTGCAGCGGCATGAGCGAAACCATGGTACGATTCCGCATGGACTCTCGCGGCACGGAAGGGACGACCCGCTGATGGAAGCGCATGTCGATCTGACCGTCTTCAGGCAGGCGCTCATCGTGCTGGCCGCCGCCGGCGTGGTGATTCCGCTGTTCTACCGGCTGCGGGTTTCCCCGGTGCTGGGCTACATGCTGGTCGGCATGGCGGTCGGCCCCTTCGGGCTTGGCCGCGCCGTCGCCGCGCTGCCCTGGCTCGGCGCCGTCACCTTCGGCGATCCGGCCTCGATCGCGCCGGTCGCCGAACTCGGCGTGGTCATGCTGATGTTCATGATCGGCCTGGAGCTGTCGGTCGAGCGGCTCTGGGTGATGCGCCGCCTGGTGTTCGGCCTCGGTGCGCTGCAAGTGGTCGCCAGCACCGCCGTGCTGGCCGGGCTGGCGGTGCTGGCCGGCATCCCGCCGCCGGCCGCCCTGGTGGCGGGCATCGCCGGGGCGATGTCGTCCACCGCCGTGGTCATCCAGGTGCTGTCGGTCGAGAAGCGGCTGGCCACCGCGCTGGGGCGGGTGTGTTTCGCCGTGCTGCTGTTCCAGGACCTCGCCATCGTTCCGGTGCTGCTGGCGATGGGCCTGCGGGGCACGGGCGGGGCGCTGTTGTGGCTGGTGGCGGTGAAGGCGGTGCTGGCGGTGGGCGCCATCGTGGGGCTCGGCCGGCTGGCGCTGCGCCCGCTGTTCCGTGGCGTTGCCCGCACCGGCAGTCCCGAGCTGTTCATGGCGGCCTGCCTGCTGGTGGTGCTGGCGACCGCCGTCGCCACCGCGGCGGCCGGGCTTTCAATGGCGCTGGGCGCGCTGATCGGCGGCCTGCTGCTGGCCGGGACGGAGTTCCGCCGCCAGATCCAGGTTACCATCGAGCCGTTCAAGGGGTTGTTTGTCGGTGTCTTCCTGATCGCCGTCGGCCTCGGGTTCGACCCGCTGCGCGTCGCCGCCGCCCCGCTGGCGACATTGGGCGGGGTGGTATTGCTGGTCGTCGCGAAAATGGTGGTGATCGCCCCCGCCGCGCGGCTGTTCGGCCTGCCCTGGCCGATGGCCGTGCAGGCCGGGCTGCTGCTGGGGCCGGGCGGCGAGTTCGGCTTCGTGCTGCTGTCCGTGGCCGCCCAGGAGGGGCTGCTGCCGCGGTCCGTCGCCGACACCGCCCTGATCGCGGTGGCGCTGAGCATGGCGGCGATTCCGCTGCTGTCCGCCTTCGGCCGCCGCCACGCCCCCCTTCTCGCGCGCCGCCCCACGGTGGACCCGGCGCTGCTGCCGCCCGGGGATGCCGGCCCGGAGGCCCGGGTGATCCTGGCCGGCTTCGGCCGGGTCGGGCAGACCGTGGCGGCGCTGCTGGAGGCGCACGCCATCCCCTATGTCGCCATCGACCACGACCCGGACCGGGTGGCGCGCCTGCGCGGCGCCGGCAAGCCGGTCTATTGGGGCGACATCACCCTGCCGGCGCTGCTGCGCCGGCTCGGCATCGCCAGCGCGCGGGCGCTGGTGGTGACGATGGACGAGCGCCGCGCCGTCGATGCGCTGGTGACCGCCGCGCTGGCCGAGCGGGCCGACCTGCTGATCGTCGCCCGCGCCCGCGACGCCGCCCACGCCGCGCATCTCTACCATATCGGCGCCTCCGACGCGGTGCCCGAGACGGTGGAGGCCAGCCTGCAACTTTCCGAGGCGGTGCTGGTGGATATCGGGGTGCCGATGGGCCCGGTGATTGTTTCCATCCACGAGCAGCGCGCCGCGTTCCAGGCCGCCATCAAGGCGGCGGCGCCGCAGGCCGACATCCGCCTGCGCGGGCGGCGGCGGCTGCGCGACGCGAGAAGGGGACCGGAGCCGACCGCCGCCGAATAGGCGCTGGTTCGCCGGCGCCGGCTCGGGCAGGGTAGCCGCTGCTGCGGCAGCCCGGAGTCGGCGCGTGGAAGTCTGGATCGGAAGTCTGCTGGAAGGGGCCGCCCAGGCCCAGGGCGCGGTGGCCGTCATCGACGTCTTCCGCGCCTTCACCACGGCGGCGGTTGTGCTGGCCAACGGGGCGTCGCGGGTGATCATGGTCGGCAGCGTCGATGCGGCGCTGGCGCTGCGCCAGCGCGGCATCGGCCAGGTCTGCATGGGCGAGGTGCACGGCCTGATGCCCGCCGCCTTCGACTTCGGCAATTCGCCGCTCGAGGTGTCGGGCGTCGATTTCAAGGGCCGGACGGTCATCCAGCGGACCAGCGCGGGCACCCAGGGCATCGTTGCGGCGGCCGGCCGGGCCGAGCGTCTTTATGCCGCCTCGCTGGTGACGGCGCGGGCCACGGCGCGGGCGCTGTCGGTATCGGAGCGCATTTCCCTGGTGGCGATGGGCGAAGAGGGGCGCGAGCGCACCGACGAGGACGAACTCTGCGCGCTGCATCTGCGCCAGCTCCTGCTGGGCCGCCCCGGCGCCGCCCAGGCGCTGCGTCAGGTCATCCTGGCCGGCGGCGACATCGCCCAGTTCGACGACCCCGCGCGCCCCTATCTGCCTTCCGGCGACCTCGACATCGCGCTGGATATCGACCGCTACGACTTCGCGGTCAGGGTCGCGGTGGAGGACGGCCGCCCGGTCGGCCGCATCGAGCGCGCCTCATAGCAGGCCGGCCACGCCCGCACCCAGGCCCAGGCCGGCCGTCAGGGCCAGCACGATCGCCACCGCCACCGCGTAGGCCCCGCGTGGGCGCACATCATCGGGCAGCGCGTCGCGGGGCGTCCGGTAGAGGAACCAGAGCACCACCGGCAACAGCAAGGCGTTCAGCACGCCGGCCGCCACCGCCAGGGCCACGAGGTTCATCCCCGAGGCGACGATCGCGGCACCGGCCGCCAGCACGACGGTGAAGGCGCCATAGAAACCGGGCGCCCGCGCCGGGCTTTCGCCGGGCGAACGGCGCTGCCCGAACACCTCGCCGAAGGCCCAGGCGGCGGTCAGGCAGACCACGATCGCGGCCACCAGCGCGCCGCCGCTCAGGCCCAGCGCGAACACGATCCGCCCGGCGGCCGGGCCGATGGTGGTGGTGAACGCATCGGCGATCTGGCCGACGCTGGCGAGCGGCCGGCCCGCCGCGGCGCCGCGATGGAAGGCGGCCGCCGCGGCCACCACCACGGCGGCGGTGACGACCTGGCACAGGATGGCGCCGAGCAGCGTTTCCAGCCGCATCGCGGCCAGGCTGGTGCGGGTCAGCCCTTTGTCGATGCTGGCGGACTGCTGGTAGAAGATCGCCCAGGGCATGACGCAGGTGCCGAGATTGGCGGCCAGCAGCCAGAGGTAGCCGCGATCCCCGAGCGGCACCTGCAAGAGCTGTGCGGCCATGTCGGGGACAGAGGGATGCGCCAGCACCGCCAGGACGACGAAGGCCAGCTCGCACAGGCCCACCGCGATCGCCAACAGCTCCACCGAGCGGGTGCTGCCGGTCCAGACGATGCCCAGCAGCCCTGCCGCGGCGACGGCGCTGGTTTGCCACACCGGCACGCCGAACATTTCTCCGACTCCGGCAAGCCCGCTCAGCTCGCTCACCAGCGCGCCGAGGCAGCTCGCCGTCAGGGTGGCCAGCAAGGCCAGCGCGGGCAGGCGGCCGGAGCGGCGCAACACCAGTTGGAGCAACCCCTGGCGCGTCGTCATGCCGAGCCGGCCGGCCAGTTCCTGCGCCATGAACAACGCCGGCGTCAGCACGAATTGCACCGCCACCAGACGGTATCCCCATTCCGCCCCGCTCTGGGCCGCCGCGATGACGCTGCCGGCCTCGGTGTCGGC
>PLTJ01000267.1:0-159 GCA_003164455.1 Acetobacteraceae bacterium | reverse complement strand
CCTCGATGGACAGGCGCGGATCGCCGGTCTTCGCCCGCTCGGCCCGGGTCGGGGCAAAGGGGATGAAGCTGCCCTGGGAGGCGCACAACCCGCCGCCATCGAACAGGCCGGAGCGGAACAGGTTCCACCCGGTATAGGTGCCGATCGGCGCCAGTTGAT
>PLTJ01000066.1 GCA_003164455.1 Acetobacteraceae bacterium | reverse complement strand
ACACCAGCCACCACACCCACTATGTCATCGGCACCGGCGCCAACGACCCGCAGAAGATGGACCCGAAGGCGAGCCGCGAGACGCTGGATCACTCGATCATGTACATCTTCGCCGTCGCCCTGCAGGACGGGCGCTGGCACCACGTCGACAGCTACGCCCCGAAGCGCGCCGCGCGGCCCGANNGTGGCGCTGTGGCACAAGATCGAGACCCGCGAGGATGCGGAGTGGACGCGCCGCTACCATGCGACTGACCCCAACGAGATCGCCTTCGGCGGGCGCGTCGAGGTGACGATGCAGGATGGCACGACGCTGGTGGACGCGTTGGCGGTGGCCAACGCGCATCCGCTGGGGACGGCGCCGTTCGGCCGGGACGACTATATTCGCAAGTTCCGCGTGCTCGCCGACGGTGTCGTCAGCGCGCGCGAGGCGAACCGCTTCATCGCGGTGGTGCAGGAACTGCCTGGTCTGACGGCGGGCGAGCTGCATCGGCTGAACGTCGCCCTGCCCGCCGGCACGCTGGCTGTCGGCAAGCGGGGTATTTTCTGAACAGGGGAAAGCGAATGAGCGAAACAGCACCGCCCCCAAACGGCGCTGTGTTCCGTGGGGCGCACCGGCAACGACCTGAACTATCGCGGCTACGATGCATCCGCTTCTCACGACAATGAGTGCAAGTAACGGTCGCTTTTTATTGACACAGGTGTGCGAGACGCGGATAGCGGAGTCAGCGCAGGCTTGACCGATTCGCGAGTCCACAAACAAGCATCGGAACGTGTGCGTGACAGGGAAGGTACGGTCGATGGGCCGCAGTCTCGATTGGTCAGGGCGCAGCGTGCCGCGCCGGTGCGCCGACGGGAATCTTGCCCTTCGCGTGCCGGAAGTGTCGATGCGCAAGACGCCTTCTCGTCCGCTGGCGTTTGCGCGTTGCGGAACCGGCCGCAGTTGCGGCCATTCGCGTAGCCGCCGTCCTCCACCACGGCAAACAAGGAGTTCCTTCAGGTGACCACCGAAGCGACGAAGATCCGACTGAGTGCTATGGCGCTGGCGGTGAGAGCCGCCACCAAGAAGGCGGCCGTCAAGAAAGCCGCGCCGAAGAAGGTAGCCAGCAAGGCCGCCCCGAAGAAGGCCGCCACCAGGAAGACCATCGGGCGTGCCGTGGCGAAGAAGCCCGCCGCGGCAAAGAAGATGGCTGCACCGAAGAAAATGACGCGCAGCGTGGCGGCAAAGAAGACGGTCGCCAAGAAGGTCGCGCCGAAGAAGGCCGCTACCAGGAAGGCCGTCGTCAAGAAGGTGGCCGTCAGGAAGGCCGCGCCGAAGAAGGTCGCGCCGAAGAAGGCCGCCATCAGGAAGGCCGCCGTCAAGAAGGTCGCGCCGAAGAGGGCCGCGCCGAAGAAAGCCGCCGTCAGGAAGGCCGCCGTCAGGAAAGCCGCGCCGAAGAAAGTCGCCGCCAAGGCGCCGGTGAAACGCGTCATCACACGCCGCAAGAAGGTTGAAGCCCCCGCCCCCGCTCCGACCCCGGTCGAAGTGCCGGCCGGCGGCGAACCCACGACCTGATCCGCGGCTGCGGACGACGACAGCCAGACAGGGGCGCCCGCAAGGGCGCCCCTTCTTCTTGGTTTCAGCCGAAAGTCGAGAGCAGATCTTCCACCTGGGCCGGGCTCAGCAGGCGCGCATCGGCCCCGCGCAGCAGCAGGAACAGCTTCGCGGCTTCCTCCAGTTCCTCGGCGGCATACACCGCGTCGGTCAGCGTGCGGCCCGACACCACCGGTCCGTGATTGGCCAGCAGCACCGCCCGCGCCTCGCGCGCCGCCGCCGCGATCGCCGGCTCCATCGCCGGATCGCCCGGCCGGTAGTAGCGCAGCACCGGCATGCGCCGCCCCACCCGCATGACGAAATACGGCGTCAGCGGCGGGATTGGGTTGTCGGGATTCACGTCCGGCAAGCACCCCACCGCGGTCGCCATGGTGGAATGCAGGTGCACCACCGCGCCGCACTCCGGCCGCGCCGCATAGAAGGCGCGGTGCATGAACACTTCCTTCGACGGCTTGTCGCCGGCGACATGGTGAAAACCGTCGTCCAGCCTGGACAGACGCGCGGGCTGGAGATGGCCGAGCGAGGAGTTGGTCGGCGTGATCAGGAAACCATCGGGCAGGCGCACGCTGATGTTGCCGGCGCTGCCCACCGAGAAGCCGCGCGCAAACAGCGACGCGGCCAACGCGACCAGCAGGGCGCGGGTGTCGTCCTCGGTCATGCCGTTCCCCCGTCCAGCATGGTGAATGCCTTGATGAAGAAGTCGGGGGCGCCGAAGTTGCCGCTCTTCAGCGCCAGCAGCATCGCCTCACCGCCGCCCTCGGCATAGGTCCAGGGCACGCCTGGATCGATCTCGGCGCCGATGCGCAGGCTGCGCACCTGCAGCCGCGTCACCACCGCGCCCGCCGTCTCGCCGCCGGCCACCATCAGGCGGCGCACGCCGAGCCGCACCAGCGCCTCGGCAACATCGGCCAGCGCGCGTTCCACCAGCGCACCGGCGGCATCGCGCCCCAGCTTCGCCTGCAAGGCCGCCACGCGGTCGGGCGGTGCGGACGCTGCAATCACCACCGGCACCGTTCCCAGCCGCCCGGCGGCCCACTGCACGGCCTGATGGGCCAGGGCTTCGGCATCCGGCGTGGCCAGCGGATCGAGCTCCAGCACCGGCACCTGCGCGCGCGCGATGCCGATCTGCGCCAAGGTGGCGCGCGAGCACGAGCCGGCGATCACCGCGGCCGGGCCGCGCACCTGTGGCAACGCACCCGGGTCGGCGAGCGGCAGCAGCAGGCCGGCGCGACGGAAATTCTCGGGCAGGCCGATGGCCACACCCGATCCGCCGGTGAGCAGCGCATGCCCCGCCGCCGCCTCGCCGATGGCGAACAGATGCGCGTCGGTCACCGCATCGACGATCGCCCAGTGACGGCCTTGTTCCTTCAGCACCGTCATGGCGTCGCGGATCGCCGTGGCACCCTTCTCGACGGTGGTGAACGGTACCAATCCCACCGGCCAGCGGGTCTGCCGCCCCAGCACGCGCACCAGGTTGGCGTCGCGCATCGGGGTCAGCGGATGCTTCTCCATGCCGCTCTCGTTCAGCAGCGCGGCGCCGACGAACAGATGGCCCTGATAGACGGTGCGCCCGTTGGTGGGGAACGCCGGGTTGGCGAGGGCAAAGCCGCAGTCCAGCGCCGCCATCAGCGCATCGCCGACCGGGCCAATGTTGCCCTCGTCGGTGCAATCGAAGGTCGAGCAGTATTTGAAAAAGAACTGCCGGCAGCCGGTCCGGCGCAGCCACTCGAGCGCGGCCAGGCTTTCGCCGACGGCCTGTGCCACCGGGGCGGTGCGCGATTTCAGCGCCACCACCACGGCATCGGCGTCGGGGACCTCCTGGTCCGGGCCGGGGACTCCGATGAGCTGCACGGTGCGCATGCCGTTGCGCACCAGCGTGGACGCCAGGTCGGTGGCGCCGGTGAAGTCGTCGGCAATACAGCCGAGCAGGGGCATGTCAGGTTCCTCCCGCACGCCGCGGGGGATCGTCAGCGCGGCGGCAAGCCGAGACTGTCGCGGTGCCCGATGCGAATGGCAAGCCGTCCCGCAATGGCCTGATGCATGCGTGCATTTCGCCAGGTGTCGATGGCCCGCCCCCGCGCCGGAAAAGCGCGCGCCGCTGCCTCGGCATGCCCGGGCACCAATTCCCTCAGCATCGCCAATGCCGCGGCGGGAATGCGCCAGTCCGATGGCGCCGATGCCGCCGCGAAGCCGCGCGCCGCCAGCATCGCGTGCAGCGCCGCCGGCGCGCGCGGGCCGAGGGCGGGACCAAACCCCTTGTCGCGCCCCTGGTCGCGACGAAAGCCGGCCCGCACGCACGCATCGAGCGGATGGCGCGGCAGGAAGGCATCGCGCCCATCGACGCTGAGACAGGCCAGCAACGGCGTGCGCAATGCCGCCACCAGCCGTTCCAGCCACGCCGCCGACACCAGATCCGTGAGCGCGCTGCACACCACCGCATCGACGCCGTCGAGCGGCAGCGCCGCCGGTTCCGCCGCCAGATCGACGCGGCCCGCTTCCACCCGCCACGCACCGCGCGGCGTGTGCACCAACAGCGCCCGCTGGCCCTGCGTCACCGTCCAGCCCTGCCGGGCCGCCCAGCGCGCGATGTCGTCGTAGGCCCGCAACAGCAGGTCCTCGTCGGCATCGGCCAGCACCCACACCTGCGCCCGGCTGATGATCGGCGCCAGCCAACGAAACAGGCTGCCACTGCCCGCGCCGAGGTCGAGCAGCACCGGGTGCGCCGGCAACAGCGATACCAACCGCTCGGCCAACCCGACATTCCGCGCCGCCGCGTCGAAGGGCTCGCGCAGGGCTAGCCAGTCGGCGGAGAAGCTCTCGGTCATGAGATAGGAAGCAAGGCCAGGGGCGCTGCCCCTGGACCCCGCCAAGGGCCGAGGGGCCCTTGGAACCCATTACTTAAGAGAGGTTGTTGAGAGAGGGGGGGCGAGGTGATGCGGAAACATCTCCTTGCCCCCCCTCTCTCAACAACCTTCCTAGTAGCGGGGGCAAGGGGCCTCTCGGCCCCTTGCGGGTCCAGGGCAGAGCCCTGGCCTTGCTTCTGTCTCATACCCCGAGCGCCGCCGCGAACTTGCCGACCTGGGTGGGCCAATCCGGGAGGGTCTGACCTTCCGTCCAGGCGGCCTCCGCCATCTCCCGGCGCAGGTCGCCATCGGCGATCATGCGGCGCAGCGATTTCGATAGTGTCGCTTCGTCATCGATGGCGCAGACGACGCCGCTGCGGGGCGAGACCAGTGCCCCGGCGGCGCCCCCGGCCGTGACGGCGACCGGCACACCGCGTTTCAGCGCTTCGGCGATCGCCATGCCGTAGCCTTCCCACTGCGTCGCCAGGGCAAAAATGTCGGCGCCGCGCCACAGCGAGTCCAGGGTGGCGGCGTCGGCCTCGCCGGCGAAGGTCACGCGCTGGGCAACGCCGAGCTGTTCGACCAGGGCGTGCAGGGAGGCCGTGTGCACCGGGTCGCGGGCGGCGCTGCCGACGATGGTCAGGCGCCAGTCCAGGTCGAACAGTCTTGCCAGGGCGCGCAGCAGCATGCCGTGGCCTTTGCGCGGCACCAGCGCACCGACCGACAGGAGGACGCAATGCGGGCCGCCCGAGCCGGCGCTGCGCGGCGCCACGGCGGTGCCGGGCACGACGACGGCGATACGCCGGGGATCGACGCCGAAATCCGCGGCGAGGCGGTCGGCGGTGACGGCGCTGGTTACGATCACGCGGGCGAGCAGCGGCATCAGGGCGCGCTCGGCCGCGCCCAGGATGTCGCGGTCGGCCTCGGCGGTGCCGGTTTCCAGCGCGGTGGGGTGGTGAATCAGCCCGACCGTGTGGCGCGCGGCCAGCGCCTCGGCGCGGTCGCGGAAGGCGGGCAGGCCGAGCCCGTCGATCACCGCGACGGCGTCGGCGGGAAGCGCGTCGAAGGCGGCGCTGGCCGAGGCGCGTGCCGCTGCGTCGGCCAGCGGGTGGCGGCCGGCGAGCGCGACGGCCCGGGCGTCGTGGCCGGCGGCACACAGACCGTCGAGCACGGCGCGGTCATAGGTGTAGCCGCCGGAAATGCTGAACGGCCCGGGAACCAGGAGGGCGATGCGCATCAGACCGGCGCCTCGTAAGCGGCCCAGGCCACCGGGCTTTCACGCAGCAGCACCTTCAACCCGGCGATCTTTTGGGCGTGCGGGCCGAGCGCGCCGGCACGGCAGGCAGCGGCCAGCATCGCATGGATGTGAAACGCCACGTATTCGGTGGTGGTGTTCTGACCAGCCAGCGCCGGCACTTCGTCGAGGTTGCTGTAGTCCACCGTGTCGAGCACNNGGGGTTCCATAGGTGATCACGTGGCACAGCCCGCCCGCCAGCAGATCGGGCATGGCGGTGGGCAGGTCGTCGAACCGCGTGGGCGGCTCCAGCAGGGCGTCGAGGCGGTCGTCGGCCAGCAGGTCGAGGGCCAGGGTCAGGCGCTCGGCGTGGCTGCGGCGCGCGCGCATGGCGGGGGCGACGCTGCCGACCTGGCTCGCCAGCAGGCGCAGGCGGCGGGCATGGAAGGCCTCGCCGAGCGGCACCGCGGGGGCGCGGTCGCCGAACCAGCTTGCCTCGATGATGCGCGCCTCGAAGCCGGCGCGATCCAAGGCGAGGCGCAAGCCGGCCTCGGAGGCCGAGGCATGGACGACCAGATCCTGGTCGGCGGGGGCGTCGGCAGGGGCGGCGAAACGGCAGCCCAGGCCCAGGGCGAGCGGGGCACGGGCCGGATCGATATCGACCAGGGTGACGCTGGCCGCCGGGGTACGGGCGAGCAGCCAGCCCGTCAGCAGGCCGACCACGCCGGCGCCGATCACCAGGATGCGCTCGCCGGCGAGGGGGGCGGCGTCCCAGGCGATGTTCAGCGCCGTCTCCATGTTGGCGGCGAGCACGGCGCGCGGCGTGGGCAGCGCAGCGGGCAGCGGGATGCACATGGCGGCGGGGGCGAGGAAGACGTCCTGGTGCGGGTGCAGCACGAACACCCGCTGGCCGGTTTCGTCCTTGCCGACGGCGCTGTAGCCGTATTTGACCGGGAACGGGAAGGCGCCGCCCATCAGCGGGGCGCGCATCGTCCGGTACTGGCTCGGCGGCACGCGGCCGGCGAACACCAGCGCCTCGGTGCCGCGCGAGACGCCGCTGGCGAGCGTTTGCACACGCTTCAGGCCGGCGGCCGGCGGCGGCAGCGTTTCCGTGCGGATTTCGCCGACGCCCGGCGCCACGGTCCAGAAGGCGCGTGCGGTCATTTCCGGCGCTCCAGCGGGATGTCGAAAAGGATGTCCTCGCCGAGCCGGTGCACCGTCCAGTCCAGCCGCAACCCGTCCTGCGGGCAGGCGACGCCGGGCAGGGAAAAGGCGGGGATGCCGGAACCGAGCAGCAGCGGGGCGATGGTGACGTGCAGGCGGTCGAGGCAGCGGTCGGCCAGGAAGCGCGAGACGGTGATGCCGCCGCCCTCGACGTAGATGCGCCGCAAGCCGCGCCCGTGCAGCGCGGCGATCATGGCGGCGATATCGAGGCCCGCCGCGCCGCGGGGCAGGCGCAGCAGTTCGGCTTGGCCTGGCGCGTCCCCGGTCGCGTCCGCGGCGCACAGCAGCAGCGTGGCGGGGCCGCCGGCGAAGACCCGGTAGTGCGCGGCGAGCCGGCGTTCGGTGTCGATGACGACGCGCACGGGCGAGGCGCCGCGGCAGTTTCGCGTGGTCAGCAGCGGGTTGTCGGCGCGGATCGTGCCGGCGCCCACCACCACGGCGTCGAACAGCGCGCGCAGGCGGTGGGTGTGCAGCACGTCGGCCTCGCCGCTGATCCAGAAGGAGTGGCCGCTGGCGGTGGCGATGCGCCCGTCCAGGCTCTGCGAGATGCGGCCGAGCACGAAGGCACCCGGCGCGGCCTCGGCGGCGTCGAGCAAGGCGCCGTAGAGCGGGGCGGCGCGGCGGGCGGCGGGGTCGCCGGCGAGCAGGGCCGCCCACAGCGCCTCACCGGCCGGATCGGATGCCATGCCTTGCATGGCGGCGCGCAGTATCACGTGCACGGCCCCGCGGGTAGGGACTTCGCGGCGCCAGCCGCGCGCGGGCGGTCAAAAGCTGACGCCTGGTTCACACCGGGTGACAGATGTTGTCGACCCATATCTGGCCTTTGCGACCACCGGCGCAATGCCCGGAGTTGGCCGAAGAACGAACCCGCTTC
>PLTJ01000407.1:6513-8325 GCA_003164455.1 Acetobacteraceae bacterium | reverse complement strand
CTTCAGCGCTCATCCCGCTCTAGCGCCGGTGCGGCGAAGCGGGCGGCAGGGTTGCCGTGGAACTCGAAGCTGCCGACGTGGGTCAGGCGACACTGCGTGTCGAGCCAGATGCGCCCGCCGATCGCTCGCCAGCGGTGACAAAAGGCGTAATCCTCGCTGAGATATTCGCCGGTCTCCGGATGGATCATGGTGTCGAACAAGGCATACCGCTCGCGTTCGGGCCCGTCCGGCAGCGGCCAGGCGTGGATGGCCCGGTAGCGGGTCTGCGGGTAGGCATCGATCATGCGGGCGATCGCGGTGCGGGTGACCATCAGGAAGCCGGTGCCGGCATAGATGGCGGTGACCAGCCCCGCCTCGACTTCCCGCTCGGCCGGCTCGCAGGGCTTGCCGACATACATAAGGCAAGCCGCCTGATCATTCTCGCCGTGCAGTCGGTGATGCAGTGCAGCGTGGCCCCAGTTCAGCGACTTGATCGGGTACATGCCGGCGATGCAGTCCTTGTTGGCGCGCAACAGCCGCACCACCGCGGCCGGCGTGAATTCAATATCGCTGTCCACGAACAGCAGATGGCTGGCCGGGCTTTCCATGAAGGCGCCGAGCAACGTGTTGCGGCAGCGCGTGATCAACGCGTCGTGACCGAGCAGGGCATGCGACAGGTCGAAACCCGCCGGTCCGGCGGCCTGCATGAGGGCCATCACCGATTGCATGTAGGCGGTGCTGACCTGCCCGCCGAAGCAGGGGGTTGCCACGAGGACGTACGGGCGGTTCGACATGGCCCGCAGCTTGGGCGCGCCGCGGCAAAGGCGAGGTTAACGGCGCAACGGATTCTTCCGCGGCCGCACCGGGCGATCAGGCCCCGAACACCTCGGCCCAGGCTGCCATCAATGCCGCGTCCGCATCCGCCATCGTCGCCGGACTACCCAGCGCGCGCAGGCTCGTCACCCCGTGCTCGTGAATGCCGCAGGGCACGATGCCGGCGAAATGCGACAAATTCGGCACGACGTTCAGCGCCACTCCGTGCCAGCTTATCCAGTGCGACACCCGTACGCCGATCGCGCCGATCTTGGCTTCGGTGCCGGTGGCACGGTCGGCCACCCAGATGCCGACGCGTCCGCTGCGCCGCTCGCCGCGCACATTGCAGCGGTCGAGAGCGCGGATCAGCCACTCTTCCAGCCCGTGCACATAGCTACGCACGTCGCGCGGCCGCACCGTCCCGTGTGGCTGCGCGAGGTCGAGCATCACATAAGCCGTGCGCTGCCCGGGCCCATGATAGGTCCACTGCCCGCCGCGCCCGGCGTCATAGGTGGGAAAGCGGTCCGGCTCCCGCAGGTCGGCGCGGTCGGCCGAGGTGCCGGCGGTGTACATTGGCGGGTGCTCGACCAGCCACACCATGTCTTTCGCGGTGCCGGCGCGGATGGCGTCCACCCGCGCCCGCATGGTTGCCAGCGCGTCGGGGTAGGGAGTCAGGCCCTCGGCCCTGCGCCATTCCATGGCCACGTCATCATTCGCCAGGTCGGTCATTGATGCCGGCAGTTTCATCCGCTATATCCCCGCGCCTCTACCACGGGCGGTCGTGGCGGAATGGTAGACGCGCAAGCTTGAGGTGCTTGTGGGGGAAACCCCGTGGAAGTTCGAGTCTTCTCGACCGCACCATACCCGACCAGCCGCCGGCGTCGCGACGTCGGTGGTAGTGTCTTCCTTCCCACCTGTCATGCCTTTCCCGGTCGGTTGCATCGGTCCGTCAACGGGGCGATCCTGTGCGCGAGAACGCGCGCGGGGGCTACTGGCATGGACGACGATTTCCGGAAAGCG
>PLTJ01000407.1:0-6416 GCA_003164455.1 Acetobacteraceae bacterium | reverse complement strand
TCAAGAAATTCGCCGGCATCGACGTCTTCGACATCGAAGTCGCCGAGCAGGATGCCGATCGGTTCGTCGACGTGGTCGCCGCTCTCGAGCCGACGTTCGGGGCGATCAATCTGGAAGACATCAAGGCGCCCGAGTGCTTCGAGATCGAGGCAAAGCTGCGCGCCCGCATGGCCATCCCGGTTTTCCACGACGACCAGCATGGCACCGCCATCACGGTCGCCGCCGCGGTGCGCAACGGCCTGCTGTTGCAGGGCAAGCGGCTGGAGGATGTGCGCCTGGTAACCTCCGGCGCCGGCGCCGCCGCGATGGCTTGTGTCGATCTGCTGGTGGTCATGGGGCTGCGGGCGGAGAACGTCACCCTCACCGACGTCAATGGCGTCGTGCATGCCGAACGCAGCGACCTGACCGAACGCATGCGCCGCTACGCCCACGCCACCCGGGCGCGCGGCCTGGCTGAGGTGCTGGACGGTGCCGACGTGTTCATGGGTCTGTCCGCTCCGCGCGTGCTCAAGCCGGAATGGCTCNNACCAGGTCAACAACGTCCTCTGCTTTCCGTTCATTTTCCGCGGCGCACTGGATGTCGGCGCCACCACCATCAACGAGGCGATGACGCTGGCCGCGGTCGAGGCGATCGCCGAGCTGGCGCGCATCGAGGCGAGCGAGGTGGTTGCGGCGGCCTACGGCGGCGCCGCGCCGGTGTTCGGCCCGAACTACATCATCCCGAAGCCGTTCGACCCGCGGTTGATCCTGCAAGTCGCGCCCGCGGTGGCGCGTGCCGCCATGGAGTCGGGCGTCGCCCACCGGCCGATCGCCGATTTCGTCGCCTACCGGCGCGAACTGGAGCGCTTCGCCTTCCGCTCCGGCCAGCTCATGCGCCCCGTGTTCGAGCGCGCCAAGGCCGCCCCGGCGCGGGTGGTCTATGCCGAAGGCGAGGACGAGCGCGTCTTGCGCGCGGTGCAGAACCTGGTCGATGACGACATGGCCCGTCCCATCCTGATCGGCCGCCGCGGCGTCATCGAGCGGCGGGTGCGCGAGTTGGGCCTGCGCATGGACCTGCGGGAAAGCGTGCAACTGATCGACCCTGGCGAGGACGAGGCGGTGTTCGCCCCGCTGGTGGCGGAATACCAGCGCCTGGTGGCGCGCCACGGCGTGCCGCCCGAGGCCGCCGCCCGCCGCGTGCGCACCCGCCCCACCGTCGCTGCCACGCTGCTGCTGCACGCCGGCCGTGCCGATGCCGCCATTTGTGGCGGCAGCGGCGATTGGTGGCGCCACATGCAGTACATCATGCAGGTGATTCCGAAGCGCCCCGAGGTCAGCCGCATCTACGCGCTGTCCTGCCTGATCTTGCAGGCCGGCGCGCTGTTCATCTGCGACACCCACATGAATCTCGAGCCCACCGCCGAACAGATCGCCGAGATGACGCTGCTGGCGGCCGACGCGGTGCGCGGCTTCGGCCTGCAGCCCAAGGCGGCGCTGCTGTCGTATTCCAGCTTCGGTTCCAGCAACGCGCCGAGCGCGCGCCGGATGCGCCAGGCGCTGGCCCTGATCCGCGAGCGCGCGCCGCTGTTGGAGATCGACGGCGAGATGCATGCCGATGCCGCGTTGGCCGAGGTGATCCGCCATCGCATGGTGCCCGAGTCGCCGCTGACCGGGGCGGCCAACCTGTTGATCATGCCAAGTCTCGATGCTGCCAACATTGCCTTCAACCTGCTGAAGGTGGCGGCCGATGGGCTGCCGGTGGGGCCGTTGTTGCTGGGCATGGCGAAGCCGGTGCATGTGGTGGCGCCCAGTGTCACCGCGCGTGGCATCCTCAACGTCAGTGCGCTCGCGGCGCTGGAGGCCCAGGCGTTGCGGGCCGTGCCGGTCTGAGGCCATGCCGTTCTTTCTGCTCGGCCTGCTCGCGTTGCTGGTGCTGATGGGGGCTCTCGGAGCCTTCTCGCGGGCGAAGGTGGCCAATATCAAGCAGTTCGGCTTCTGGGTCGTGGCGATTGGCGGTCTGCTGCTGTCGGCGCTGCTGCTGTTTACCCGCCCTGCCGCCGGGATGGCCGCGCTGGTGATGGTCGGGCCGCTGTTGTGGAGTTGGGTGGGCCAGGCCCGCCACGGTGCCGCTCCGCGCGGCCCCGGGCCCCGTCGGCGTGCCGAGTCGGGTGGGCGGATGACGCGGGAAGAGGCCTACCAGGTGCTGGGGTTGAAGCCGGGGGCGACCGAGGCGGAGATCCGCGCCGCCTATCACCGCCTGATGCGCGCTGCCCATCCGGATGCCGGCGGCTCCGATTGGCTCGCCGCGCGCATCAACCAGGCGCGCGATGTGTTGTTGGCATGATCGATCGAGGGGGCCATCAGCCATGCCATATTCTGGCCCCGCCGGCGTGATGATCTGAGCCGAATGAAACTGTCCGAGGGACAAACTCCGTGATCAAGCCACTGCGCAAGGCCGTCCTTCCCGTCGCGGGCCTGGGCACCCGCTTTCTGCCGGCCACCAAGGCGATGGCCAAGGAGATGTTGCCGGTCGTCGACAAGCCGCTGATCCAGTACGCCGTCGAGGAGGCACGGGCCGCCGGCATCGAGCAGTTCTGCATGGTCACCGGCCGTGGCAAGACGGTCCTGGTCGAGCATTTCGACATTGCCTACGAGCTGGAATCCATCCTGCGCAAGCGTGGCAAGACGGCTGAACTCAAGACCCTGCACGACCAGCAGATGACTCCCGGCTCGCTCGTCACTGTCCGCCAGCAGGTGCCGCTCGGTCTCGGCCACGCCATCTGGTGCGCCCGCGCCTTCATTGGCGACGATCCCTTTGCCATCCTGCTGCCCGATGACCTGGTGCTGTCGGAGACACCCTGCATGCAGCAGTTGGCCGACGCCTATGCTCAAACCGGCGGCTGCGTGGTGGCGGTCACCGAAGTGCCACACGACCAGACCAGCCGTTACGGCATCCTCGACATCGAGTCCGACGATGGTCGGCTGGTCGCGGTGCGGGGCCTGGTCGAGAAGCCGAAGCCCGAGGACGCGCCCTCCGACCTGTCCATCATCGGCCGCTACGTGATGTTGCCNNACCGACGCCATGGCCCGGCTGATCGGCCAGGTGCCGTTCCACGGCCTGCGCTACGAGGGCCACCGCTTCGACTGCGGCAACAAGATCGGCTTTCTGGAGGCGCAGATCGCCTTTGCTCTCAAGCGTCCCGATCTCGCCCCCGCCGTGCGCGCCTTCCTCAAGAACTACATCGACGCCTGACCCGCGTTGTCCGTTCTCCAGTCCAGCGAGACTGCCATGGCCTTCAGCCACCGTTTCGATGCCACCGTGCTGCGCGAGTACGACATCCGCGGCATCGTCGGCCGCACCCTGCATGAGGCGGATGCCTTCGCCATCGGCCGCTGTTTCGGCAGTGTTGTGGTGCGCGACGGCGGGACCACGGTGGCGGTGGGCTATGACGGGCGGCTATCCTCACCGGTGCTGGAGCCGCATCTGGTCGCCGGGCTGAAGGCGAGCGGGGTGGACGTGGTGCGGGTCGGCCGCGGCCCGACGCCGTTGCTCTATTACGCCACCACCACCCTGCGGACCGGTGGCGCGGTCATGCTGACCGGCAGCCACAATCCGCCCGACTACAACGGGTTCAAGATGACGCTGCGGGGCAAGCCTTTCTTCGGCGCCCAGATCACCGAAATCGGCCGCATGGCCGCCGCCGGCGACGTGGTGGCGGCGGCCGCGGGCAGCGAGCGCACGGTCGATGTCTCCGCCGACTATCTGGCCCGGCTGCTGTCGGACTGGGATGGCGGCGACCGCCGGCTGAATGTGGTCTGGGACAACGGCAATGGCGCCGCCGGCGCGCTATTGCAGCGCCTGGTGCTGTCGCTGCCAGGCGAGCACACCGTGCTGTTCCCCGAAATCGATGGAAAATTCCCCAACCATCACCCCGATCCCTCGGTGCCGAAGAACCTCGAGCACCTGATCGCCGAGGTCCGCCGCCGCGGCGCCGATCTCGGCATCGCTTTCGACGGCGACGCCGATCGCATCGGCGTGGTGGACGACCGCGGCGAGATGCTGTTCGGCGACCAGCTTCTGGTGGTGCTGGCGCGCGACGTGCTGAAGAGCCATCCCGGCGCCACCATCATTGCCGACGTCAAGGCCAGCCAGGTGCTGTTCGACGAGATCGCCCGCGCCGGCGGCACGCCGCTGATGTGGAAGACCGGCCACAGCCTGATCAAGGCCAAGATGGCGGAGGTCGCCTGTCCGCTCGCTGGCGAGATGTCGGGCCACGTTTTCTTCGCCGACCATTGGTACGGCTTCGATGATGCGCTTTACGCCGCCGTCCGGTTGCTTGGCATCGTGGCGCGCATGGCCGGCCCGCTGTCGGCGGTGCGCGCCGGCCTGCCGCATGTGCTCAACACGCCCGAACTACGCTTCAACTGCGCGGACACGCGCAAGTTCCAGGTGATCGAGGAAGTCGCCGCCCGGCTGAAGACCGAGGGAGCCACCCTGTCCGACATCGACGGCGTGCGGGTGCAGACCGCTGATGGCTGGTGGCTGCTGCGCGCCTCCAACACCCAGGCGGTGCTGGTGGCGCGCGCCGAGGCGTCCAGTGAAGCGGGCCTGGAACGGCTGAAGGAGGCGCTGGTTCATCAGCTGAAAGCGTCTGGTCTGGCCGCCCCCGATTTCTCCGGAGCCAACGCCGGGCACTGACCCCGGCGACGGCGTCCTGGTGCTACGCTTGCCGCACCGCATGGTCGCGCCGGCCTGATCGGGAGGTTCTCATGCTGCCCAGCCTGTTCCTTAGCCACGGGTCGCCGATGCTGGCGCTCACGCCCGGCCCCGCGCACGACTTCCTGACCGGCCTCGCCGCCACGCTCCCCCGGCCGCGGGCCATCCTGGTTGCCTCGGCGCACTGGGAGACGGCGCAGCCCATGGTGAACGGGCCCGCCCGCAACGACACCATCCACGATTTCGGCGGCTTCCCGCGCGCCCTCTACGCCTTGCATTACGATGCCCCTGGCGACCCGGCGCTGGCCGGGCAGATCATCGATCTGCTCGGTGCCGCCGGGCTGCAGGCCGGCATCGACCATGCCCGCGGCCTGGATCACGGCGCCTGGGTGCCCCTGATGCTGGCCTGGCCAGAGGCCGACGTGCCGGTGCTGGAGCTATCCGTGCAGCCCCATCTCGGCCCGGCGCATCACCTGGAGGTCGGCCGCGCACTGGCGCCGCTGCGGGCGCAGGGGGTGCTGGTGGTCGGTTCGGGCAGTTTTACCCACGACCTTTCCCGCTTTAGCGGTCAGGGACCGGATGCTCCGCAAGCCCCGGACGTGGCGGAATTCGCGGCCTGGATGGACACCGCGCTGCGCGAGGGCCGGCGCTGTGACCTGCTCGCCTATCGCCACAAGGCCCCGCACGCCGTCGCCGAGCACCCGACCGAGGAGCATTTGCTGCCGTTGTTCGTGGCCATGGGCGCCGCTGGCCCCGAAGCCCGGGCAGAACGCCTGCACGCCAGCATCAGCTATGGTGTGCTGCGGATGGATGCCTACGCGTTCCAGAGTGCACCGTCGGGATGACCCTTCCTTTGATTTCCCTCCAGCGACATACTTCGCGCTTGGCCATGAAGGACGCCCCATGCTGCAACCCCCACCGGCGCAACCCGGCATGCGCGAGGATGAAGTCGACACCCCCGCACTGCTGATCGACCTCGATGCCTTCGAGGCCAATCTCGACACCATGGCGGCCCTGCTCGCGCCCACCGGCGTGAAGCTGCGGGCGCACGCCAAGACCCACAAATCGCCGGTGATTGCGCATTTGCAGATCGCCCGGGGCGCGGTCGGCCAGTGCACCCAGAAGGTTGCCGAGGCCGAGGCGCTGGCCTGGGGCGGGGTGGGCGATATCCTGGTTTCCAACGAGGTTGTCGGCGCCGCCAAGCTGGCCCGCCTGGTCGCGCTGTCGGGCATCGCCAAGGTGGCGGTCTGCGCCGACGACCCGGCTCATGTCACCGCCATCGAGGCGGCGGCGCGCGATGCCGGTACCCGGCTTTCCGTGCTGGTGGAAATCGACGTGGGCGGCCATCGCTGCGGCCTGCCGCCCGGGTCCGCGGCGGTGGAGCTTGCCTGCGCCATCGCGGCCAGCCCCCACCTGCGCTTCGGCGGATTGCAGGCCTATCACGGCAGCGCCCAGCACCTGCGCCGGCCCGACGAGCGGCGCGCCGCCATAGCCGCCGCCGTCGAGGGTACCCGTCGCACCGTGGAACAACTCCGCCAGCACGGCCTGGACTGCCCGATCGTTGGCGGCGCCGGCACCGGCACTTTCCCGTTCGAGGCGGCTTCGGGCATCTACACCGAGATGCAGGCCGGATCGTATGTGTTCATGGACGCCGATTACGGCCGCAACCTCGACGCCGATGGCAATCCGGTGAGCGTTTTCCGGAATTCGCTGTTCGTGC
>PLTJ01000181.1 GCA_003164455.1 Acetobacteraceae bacterium | reverse complement strand
GGGGAGAATACGGGCGCCACTGACAAGCGCATCCTGAAGCTCGACCGGCTGCGCCTCCGAGGCCCGAATGGCGCAAAAGACGAATTCCTCCTCGCTGCCTGCGCGTTCCGGTGGATCGTGATCGCCAATTCCGGTCGATCGTGATCACTCAATCCAGTTGATCGTGATCATGGTTTCCGGTGGATCGTGATCATCAGTTCCGGTGATCATGATCGCGTCGGGAGGGGCGGCGTCTTGGTCGGCCGCTGACAGTCTTCAACCGTAGGTAGTCTCGATCCTTTGCCGAGGAGCAGGGGAACGAGATGCCAGGTGAGAGATTGTCGATGCGGAAGATACGTGAGGTGCTGCGGCTGCGGTTGGGTCAGGGGCTGCCACAGCGGGCGGTGGCCCAAAGCCTGCGGCTGAGCCAAGGAGCGGTCCATGGCTACATAGCGCGAGCTCGCCGGGCGGGACTTGGTTGGCCGTTGCCTGAAGGGCTGGACGACGTCCAGATCGAGGCGCTTCTGTTCCCTCCACCGTCCTCGGTGGCGGCCGAACAACGGCCGATGCCGGATTGGTCGGTGGTGCACGGCGAGTTGCGGCGTCGGAATATGACGCTGTCGCTGCTGTGGGAAGAATACCGTGGCGGGACGGGAGCCCAGGACGGGTTCGGGTACTCCTGGTTCTGCGACCTCTACCGCGAGTGGGTTGGCCGCCTGAAGCCGACGTTGCGCCAGGTGCACACGGCGGGTGAGCGGGTGTTCGTCGACTTCGCCGGTCACACCATGGAGGTAATCGACGGGACAACCGGGGAGGTCCGCCGGGCCGAGGTGTTTGTCGCGGTGCTGGGCGCCTCCAGCTACACCTATGCGGAGGCGGTCTGGACGCAGTCGCTGCCGGATTGGATTGCCGCGCACGTCGCCATGCTGACATTCATCGGCGGCGTTCCCAGGCAGATCGTCAGCGACAACCTGCGCGCCGGCGTCACCCGGGCCTGCTTCTACGAGCCGCTGGTCAACCGCACCTACGCCGACATGGCATCGCACTACGGCACGGCGGTCATCCCGGCGCGTCCGTACAAGCCGCGCGACAAGGCCAAGGTAGAGGTCGGCGTTCAGGTCGTGCAGCGCTGGATCCTGGCCCGGCTGCGCAACCGGCGGTTCTTCTCGTTGGCCGAACTGAACCAGGCGATCCGCGAGCTGGTCGATCAGTTGAACGCTCGGCCGATGCGTGGCTGGGGCACTACCCGACGCGCGCTCTATGAGCAGGTTGACCGGCCCGCCCTGTCGGATCTGCCGCCGACACCTTATGAATATGCGGACTGGAAGCGCTGCCGGGTGAACCTCGACTACCACGTCGAGATCGACAAGCACTTCTACTCGGTGCCGTTCCGGCTGCTCCGCGAAGAGGTGGAGGCGCGCATCACGGCGAAGACGGTGGAGATCTTCCACCGCGGCAAGCTGGTGGCAGTCCATCTGCGCAGCCTGCGCCCGCATCGGCCGACCACGCTGGCCGAGCACATGCCGAGTTCGCACCGGCGCTACCGCGACTGGACGCATGAGCGAATTCTCCGTGNNGCGATCGGCGACGACACCGCGGCGCTGGTCGAGATCATCCTGCGCTCGCGCCCGCATCCCGAGCAGGGGTTCCGCTCCTGCATCGGCATCCTCAGACTGGCGAAGCGCTACGACGCCGAGCGGCTGGATGGTGCCTGCGCGCGGGCGCTGGCACTGGGTACCCGATCCTACAGTTCGGTCGCGGCAATCCTGAAGAATGCTCAGGAAAGGAAAGCGGCCGATCCGCAACAGCCGAGCCTGTTGCACGAGAACATTCGCGGTCCCGGCTACTACCATTGAAAGGAGAGACGATGCTGACCCATCCCCTGGCCGAGCGTTTGCGCAACCTCGGCATGGCCGCCATGGCCGACGCGTTCGTGGAGATGCAGAACAACTCGGCCGCCGCCGACCTCACCCGCGAGGACTGGCTCGGCCTGCTGCTCGACCGCGAGGTGACCGCGCGCGACAACAAGCGTCTGGGCCGACGGCTCAGCCACGCCCGATTGCGGCAAAACGCCGTGGTCGAGGACACCGACTTCCGCGCACCGCGCGGTCTGGATCGTGCGCTGTTCCACAAACTCGCGGGCTGTGACTGGATCCGCCATAGCCAGCATTTGCTGATCGGCGGTCCGACGGGGACCGGGAAGTCGTGGCTGGCCTGCGCGCTCGGCCACAAGGCCTGCCGGGAAGGTTTCTCGGTGCTGTATCGGCGCGCGCCGCGGTTGTTCGCGGAGCTCGCGACCGCCCGTGGCGAGGGAAGGCTGCCACGCATGCTGGCAACGCTGGAGCGTACCCGGCTGCTGATCATCGACGACTGGGGTCCGGAGCCACTGACCGCCGAGCAGCGGCGCGACATGCTGGAGATCGTCGAGGACCGCTACGAGAAGGGTTCGCTGCTGATAACCAGCCAGATTCCCGTGAAGCGCTGGCACGAACTCATCGCCGACCCGACGATCGGCGACGCCATTCTGGACCGCGTCGTGCACCGCGCCCACCGCATCGAACTGACGGGGCCGAGTTTGCGCAAGCGCCACACCGTCGATGCGCCGGCCAAGGGCGACGGTGGTGCGGCTGCCGCATGACCATCGCCCCCAGCCAACCCCATTGCATTGCGTTACGTAACGGAAATCCAGCCATGCCCAGAGGTCGCCACCCCGAAGGTGAGCACACACTCAGCAACGCCGAACGCCAGGCTCGCTACCGCGCGCGCCGCGAGGCCGACCAGCCAGCNNTGGCACGACACGGTCGCGGGGCTACTCGCCTTGCAAGCTGAGTATGCCGCTTGGTGCGACGCTTTGCCGGACAGCCTCCGCAACTCCGCCATCGCCGCGGCCTTACAGGCCATCGTCGATCTCGATCTTGATGAACTCGCCACCATCGAGCCACCGCGCGGATACGGTCGCGATTGATGGCCACATGGCGGGTGCCCCACCTGGGGCTGCCGGAAAAATTCAGCGAGTCGCGTTCACGCCGCTTGACGAAGACCAGGGAAGGATGAGACGGAACAACCGTCAGTGGTGACGACCAATGCCTACCCCATGCTGCCCGCCAGGCACTCCTCGGCCCAGGTGAGCAGCGTGATCACGATCACCGGTTTGGGTGATCACGATCAGCCGGATTGGCTGATCACGATGACCGGAATCCGCACAAGCGCGCCCTCAACCCGATCGGCCGCATGCTCGGCATCGAAGCCTGCAAGCGC
>PLTJ01000118.1 GCA_003164455.1 Acetobacteraceae bacterium | reverse complement strand
CCCTGCCTGCTGCACCAGATCCGGCGCTGTTCGGCGCCTTGCGTGGGCCGCATCGACCGGGCGGGGTATGCCGCCCTGGTGGCCCAGGCCAAGGCTTTCCTGTCGGGCCGGCAGGGCGCGGTGCAGCAAGAACTGGCGGGCGAGATGGAGGCGGCGGCCGAGGCGCTGGAATTCGAGCGCGCCGCCGCTGTCCGCGACCGCATCCGTGCGCTGACCCATGTGCAGGGCACCGACGTCATCAATCCGGCCAGCCTGACCGATGCGGATGTCATCGCCGCCTGGCAGGCGGCGGGCCAGACCTGCGTGCAGGTGTTTTTCATTCGCGGCGGCCGCAACAACGGCAACCGCGCCTTCTTCCCCGTGCACACCAAGGGCGAGGAGGGGCCCGAGGTGCTGGCCGCCTTCATCGGCCAGTTCTACGACGACAAGCCACCGCCGCCGCTGCTGCTGCTGAACCAGGAGGTGCCCGAGCGGGCGCTGATCGCCGAGGCGCTGCGCCTGAAGGCGGAGACCTTCGGCGGGCGCGGCCGAGTGGCCATCGCGGTGCCGAAGCGTGGCGAGAAGCACGCCGTGGTGGCGCATGCCGAGCTGAACGCGCGCGAGGCGCTGGAGCGCCGGCTGGCCGAGAGCGCGGGCCAGGCGAAGTTGCTGGACGGGGTCGCCGGGCTGTTCGGCCTGTCCGCCCGGCCGGAGCGGATCGAGGTGTACGACAACAGTCACATCATGGGCACCAACGCGTACGGCGTGATGATCGTGGCCGGCCCCGACGGTTTCATGAAGTCGGCCTACCGGAAATTCGCCATCCGCGGGCCGGTGGCGCCGGGCGACGACTTCGCCATGATGCGCGAGGTGCTGGAGCGCCGCATCGGCCGCGCGCTACGCGAGAACCCCGACCCGGAAGCGCCGCCGCCGGACTGGCCCGATTTTCTGCTCATCGACGGCGGTGCCGGCCAGTTGTCCGCCGCCCGGGCGGTGTTGACCGACCTCGGCGCGCACGACGTCAAGCTGGTGGCGATCGCCAAAGGACCGGACCGCGACGCCGGTCGCGAGTGGTTTCACACCGACGCCCGTCCGCCGTTCCAACTGCCGCCGCGCGATCCGGTGCTCTATTTCCTCCAGCGCCTGCGCGACGAGGCGCACCGTTTCGCCATCACCACCCACCGCGCCGCGCGCTCGAAGGCGTTGGTCACCAGCGAGCTGGACGAGATCGCCGGCATCGGGCCGGGGCGGAAGCGGGCGCTGCTGAACCATTTCGGTTCCGCGCGCGGGGTCGGACAGGCCGGGCTGCACGATCTGGAGGCGGCGCCGGGCATCTCCCGGCAGATCGCGCGGGTGGTCTATGCGCATTTCCATCCGGGGGTCCGGGTGGACGGCGCCGCGTGATGTCCCGGCCTGACCTCCCGGCCGTCAGGCCGCCTAGCGCTGTAGCGACGCCGCGATGTCCGTGGCGGCGTCGGTGATCGGCCGGATGGCAAACCGCTCCACCAGCACGCCGATCAGGGCGGGCGTGAGGAAGGCGGGCAAGGTCGGCCCAAGGCGGATGTTGCGCACGCCGAGCGCCAGCAGCGTCAGCAGCACCGCGACCGCCTTCTGCTCGAACCAGGAGATCACCAGCGTCAGCGGCAGTTCGTTGACGCCGCAGTTGAAGGCCCCGGCCAGCGCGGTGGCGATGGCAATGGCCGAGTAGCTGTCGTTGCACTGGCCGAGATCGAGCAGGCGCGGGATGCCGCCGATGTCGCCGAACGCATGCCGGTTGAACCGGTATTTGCCGCAGCCCAGCGTCAGCACCACGCTGTCGTCCGGCACCGCCTCGGCGAACTCGGTGAAGTAGTTGCGCCCGGGGGCGGCGCCGTCACAGCCGCCAACCAGGAAGAAGTGGCGGATCGCCCCGCTCTTCACCGCCGCGACCACCTTGTCGGCAACCCCGAGCACGGCGTGACGGGCAAATCCGATCGTCACCGTCTCGGCCGGCGCGTCCTCGGTGAATCCCGCCAACGCGCGGGCGGCGGCCACGACGGGGGCGAAGTCGTCGCCGGCCAGATGGCGCACGCCGGGCCAGCCGACCGGGCCGAGGGTGAAGATGCGATCGCTGTAGGAGGAATGCGGCCGGATGATGCAGTTGGACGTCATGACGATCGGGCCGGGAAAGTTCGCGAACTCCTGGCGCTGGTTCTGCCAGGCGCCGCCATAATTGCCGGCCAAGTGCGGCCAGGCCTTGAGCTTCGGGTAGGCGTGCGCCGGCAACAGTTCGCCATGGGTGTAGACGTTGATGCCCAGGCCGGCGGTGGCCGCCAGCAGGGCGGTCAGGTCCTTCAGGTCGTGGCCGGACACCAGGATGGCGCGGCCGCGCACCGGGGTCATGCGCACCACCGTGGGTTCCGGGATGCCGAACGTTTCCGTGTTGGCGGCATCCAGCGTTTCCATCACCACGAGATTGAGCCGGCCGAGTTGCATCGCCTGTTCCAGCAGCGCGTCGCTGTCGGTCGGGCCGCCGGCGAGGAAAGCCAGGGTCTGCTCGATGCCGGCATAAATGTCGTCGCGTTCATAACCGAGCACCTGGGCGTGGTAGGCGTAGGCGCAGACGCCCTTGAGGCCGTACAGAACGAGGGCCCGCAGGCCGATCACGTCGTCGCCGACGACGTCACGCCCGGCGAGCACCCCGACCGCCCGGGCCTGCGCCAGCATGCCCTCGAGGTCGGCCGCCGGCTCGAAGGCGGCCGGGCCGGTCAGGATCTCCGGCGTTTCGCCGAGTTGGCGCGCTGGCGCGGCGCAGGCAGCCCGGAGGCGGTCGCGGACCACGGCGGCGGTGCGGATCAATGGCACGAAGCGGGCGGGATCGAAGTTGACGTTGGTCAGGGTGGTGAACACCGCGTGCAGGATGAACCGGCTGGCTTCCTGGTCCGGCACGCCGAGCAGCCGGGCGGCACAGGCGTGCTGCGCCACCCCCTCGACTGCATGGAGCAACAGATCCTGCAGATCGGCGGTGGCGGCGTCCTTGCCGCAGTTGCCTCTGGCGGCGGCGCAGCCGTCGCCCTGGTCGGATCGTTCGGTCTGTTCGCATTGGTAGCAGAACATGCTGGGTCTTTCCTTGGGGCTGGCGGACGTCAGGGCGCGACGGTCCTTGGTCTCGCGGTGTCTTCGGGCCCCGGCCAAAACTGGTAATTACGATACCAATTTTTTGCCATCATATTGTGGTGTTGTCAATACCAATTCTGCCACAAAGGGCTCGCCTGCTACCCACCTGCGTGCGGCGAGCAGCGCCCTGGCCTTACTTTCATCCGATAGCCCCAGGGAGGCTGACCCGGCCGTGGTTCTGTCCTAATGTAGGCTCCCATGTTGACCGACCTGCCCAACGTCCTGACCCTTTCACGCATCGCCGCCATCCCGCTGCTGGTGGTGCTGGTCGCGATCCGCCTGCCGGTGACCGATTTCATTGCCTGTATCGTGTTCGCCGTGGCCGCCATCACCGATTATTTCGACGGCAAGCTGGCGCGTGAGCGGCACCAACTGTCCAACCTCGGCCGCATGCTGGACCCGATCGCCGACAAGCTGCTGGTGGCGGCCGCGCTGATGATGTTGGTCGGCATGTCGCGGCTGAGCGCGGGCGGCCTCTATCCTGCGATCGTAATCATGCTGCGCGAAATCCTGGTCAGCGGCCTGCGCGAATACCTGGCGGGCATCCGCGTCGGCCTGCCGGTGACGCGCCTGGCCAAGTGGAAGACCGGGTTCCAGATGGGCGCGCTGGGCACCCTGCTGGCCGGCAACAGTTCCGCTGGCCTGCTGCACATTCCCTGGCTGCCGGTGGCGGTGATCGGCGAGGCCATGCTCTGGGTGGCCGCCGCGCTGACGCTGCTGACCGGCTGGGACTATCTCACCGCCGGGCTGCGCCATGCCGCCACGGCGCCGGCTGCGTTGCGGGAATGAAAGTGTTTGGCCTGACCGGCTGGTCCGGCAGCGGCAAGACCACGCTGCTGGTGGAACTGGTGCCCCGGTTCATCGCCCGCGGCCTGTCGGTATCGACCGTCAAGCACACCCACCACGGATTCGACCTGGACCAGCCCGGCAAGGATTCCTGGCGCCACCGCCAGGCCGGAGCCGTCGAGGTGCTGATCTCCAGCGGTGAGCGCTGGGCGCTGATGCACGAAGTGCATGGCGACGAGCCTGATCTGACCGATCTGCTGGCGCGGATGGCGCCGGTCGATCTCGTGCTGGTGGAGGGGTTCAAGGCCCATCCGCATGCCAAAATCGCGATACACCGGCCCGCGCTGGGGCGCATGCCGATCTGGCCTGGCCGGGAGGACATCGTGGCGGTAGCAACCGATGCTGATCTGCCGGGTTGTGATCGGCCGGTGTTGCCGCTGAACGACCCGGCGGCGATCGCCGACTGGGTGCTTGTCTTCCTGCACCGATCTGAGGCACTGGATTGCGCCACTTGAGCCGTGGCCGTCACGAGGGCAAACTGATTCTCATGAGGGCCGCACGCCAGCCCGAACCGACTGTACGACAAGGATTTGCGACCATGCGGCGCATCGCCCTGCTCGGCCTGACCCTGCTGCTGCCGGCCTGCCAGACCCTGGTGGGCAATCCGCTGGCCGGTGCCGGCGGGTTCATCGCCGACACCGAAACATTTCACCTCAACCCGAACCGGCCGGTCGGCGACGCGCCGAACATGGCGCGGGTGGAAGGCAAGCAGATTGACCAGGCGCCGCTGACGCCCGAGTCCGGCAATGTCTGGCCCGGCCCGATAAAGCCCGAGCCCACTCTGCAGGACATTGAGCGCCAGCAGAACCAATCGGAGACGAACGGCGAGCCGGTGCCCCCGCATCCGGCGCGGCGCGGCAGCTCCGTCCCGCCGGGCGAGCCCCCGGCTTTGCCGCCGGGTCCCGCGCCACTGCCCGCCCTCGCCCCGCCGCCCATGTCGTCCGCTCCGCCGCCCTCGACGCAGGTCTACCAGACCCCGCAAGGCCAGGCCGTCGGCACGCAGAACGGCAACGGCGTGCAGACCTACACCGCCCCGAATGGCGGCATGGGCATCGTGGTGCCCAACGGCAACGGCACCAGCACGCTGATTGGCCCCAACGGCGTCAGCAGCGCGCCGAATCCGCCCTGACCGCGCCCATGTCAGCCCTCGCCCCGTTGCGGCTGCTGTATTTCGCGGGGCTGCGTGAGCGCCTGGGCACCGCGGAGGAGGCGGTCGCCCTGCCCGCGGGCATCGCCACGGTTGGCGACCTGATGGCCTGGCAGCGGGACCGCAGCCCGGCCCACGCCGCCGCCTTCGCTGCCGCGGCCCGGGTGCGCTGCGCGGTCAACCAGGATTTTGCCCAAGCCCAAACGCCGGTCGGCGCCGGTGACGAGGTGGCGTTCTTTCCGCCCATGACCGGCGGCTGAGCATGGCCACCATCCGCGTCCAGCCCGAGGATTTTGATCTTAGCGCGGAAGTGGCGGCGCTCACCTCGGGGCGCACCGATGTCGGCGGCATCGGCTGCTTCACCGGCACGGTGCGCGATAACCCCGGCGGTCGGTCGATCGCGGCGCTGACGCTGGAGCACTACCCCGGCATGACCGAGCGCGCGATGGCGCAAATCGCCGCCGAAGCGGAGCGCCGTTGGTCGTTACTCGGTTGCACGCTGATCCACCGGGTCGGGCGGCTGGAGCCGGGCGAAAACATCGTCCTGGTGGTCGCGGTCTCCGCCCATCGCCAGGCCGCGCTGGACGCCACCGCCTTCCTCATCGACTGGCTGAAAACCCGCGCCCCGTTCTGGAAAAAGGAAATTTTTGCGGACGGCGGCGAAGCCTGGGTGGCAGCGCGCGAGTCCGACGCGGACGCCGCCGCCCGCTGGGGCGGCGGCGCCTGAGGATCACACCGGACGCACGTCGGCAAACACGAAACCCTCGCGTTCGACAACCTCACCGACGGCGACCGCGATCGGCGCCGAAAACATCGGGCCGGCCGAAACGAACGTGTGGAACTCGCCGTTCTCCCCGCACGGATCGACGCCCGGCGGCAGCGCGGCCAGCAGGTCGCGATCGAACCGCCGCCCGGCAAAGCCGCGATCGAGTTGGCGCGGATCGACGGTGACGAGATCGGCGACGAAGCCGCGCGCGATCATCTCCTCGGCCAGCGCCCTTGTGTCGCGCCGCCACAGCGGGAAGATGCCCGCCATGCCGGCGGTCGCCAGCTTCTCCTCGCGATAGGCGCGGATCCCCTCGAGGAACAGGTCGCCGAACACGACATGGCGCACGCCGTCGGCCTTGATCCGCTCGATCGCCGCCGCCATCCGCTGCTCATAAATTTCGTTCGAGCACGGGCTTGGCAGCGGCACTTTCAGGCAGGGCAGGCCGAGCGCTTCGACCTGGCGGTCCAGCAACGCGTTGCGCACGCCATGCATCGAGACGCGGTCATGGACTTCGTTGACCGTGGTCAGCACGCCGACGATCTCGGCCATGCCCAGACGGCGCGCCTCCAGCAGGGCGAAGGCGCTGTCCTTGCCGGAGCTCCACGAGATGAAGGCCCGGGGTGGCGCGGCTTGCATCGCGCGCTACGCCAGGGTCTGCAACAGGTGCAGCAGCAGGTTGCCGCGCCGTGGGATAGTGGCCAGATCGAGCCATTCCTCCGCCGTGTGGCTGCCGCCGCCGTAGGGCCCCAGCCCGTCCAGCACGGCGCAGTACGGCACGCAGAACTGGCCGTCCGAGCCGCCCGATTTCTCCCCGTCGGGCAAGTCCTCGAGCGCGAACCCGAGATCGGCGGCAAGCGCGCGGGTGTGTTCGAACAGCGCGGCGATATCGGGCCGGTCGGTCTTGCGGTAGGGCGCGCGGTTCAGCCCGCCGGCGACCTCCAGCGTCACCTCCGGGGTCACCGGGCGCAGCGCGCGCAGGCGGGCGTCGAATTCGCTGGCGTCTTCCGGCGTGGGCACGCGTAGGTCGATCGTGCAGCGCGCGTATTCGGGCACCACGTTGGCGGCGCTGCCGCCCTCGGCGCGGCCGACGTTCAAGGTGACGCCGCGCCCATAGTCGGTCATCCCCTCGATGGCGATGATCTGGTGGGCCAGCTCGCGCAGCGCGCTGCGGCCCTCGCGATGGCCGCCGCCGGCGTGGGCGGGGCGGCCGTGCACGGTCAATGCGTACATCGCCACCCCCTTGCGGCTGGTGACCACCGCCCCGTTGCCGCGGCCGGGCTCCAGCACCAGCGCGTATTGGTTCTTTTGCGCCTCGGCCTCGATCACCGCGCGCGCGGTGACGCTGCCGGTCTCCTCGTCGGCAACATAGACAAACGTCAGCGGCAGGGCGGTCGTTGCGCCGGCCTCCCGCAGGGCGCGAAAGGCGGCAAAGACGGCGTGGCCGCCGGCCTTCATGTCGTTGATGCCGGGGCCGAAGGCGCGCCCGCCCGCGCTGCGGATCGGATTGCGCGCCAGCATGCCGACCGGGTGGACGGTGTCGAGATGGGCGAGGCAGAGAATGCCTTTTTGCCCCGGCTCGCCCCAGGGCGCGCGCACGATCAGGTGGTCGCCCCGCCCGTCGCGGCCGGGGACGCGCTCGCAGCGCGCGCCGAGGGCGGCGTAGCCGGCCTCCACCTTGTCCATCATGCGGTTGACGGCGGCGGACTCGCTGGTCGGGCTCTCGATGGCGACCCAGTCGTTCAACCCGGCGAGGAACCGCTCGGTGCTGCCGATATCGAGAAGGGTAGGACGGATCATGCGGGACTTTCCCTTGGGCTGAAAACGACGCGGGACAGTAGCCCGTGAGCCCGGCGGCGTCCTTGCTGAATCCCGGCCCGAAGTGTGCTACGGTGCAAAGCCGCAGGAAGGTGCTCATGACCGACAGTGAGGGCAAGTCGATCTTCGATATCCCGCCGGACGAGGCTGAGGAAGCGCGCCTTGACGCCGCGGCGGAGGCTGAAATCGAGGCTGGACAGTTCGTCACCCATGACAAAGTGGTCGAATGGCTGAAATCATGGGGCACGCCCAATGAGCTGCCCTGTCCAAAGCCGGAACCACGTTGAACAAAGTCGTCTGGTCGAATACGGCGCTGGCGCGTATCCGGTTCATTCGGTCCTGCGTGTCCGCCACACGTCCCGGCGCCCAACCGCCCGGTGATCTACCGGCTCGCGATGGGTCAGCCGTTCAGGCCGGTTGATCCCCCGCCCGTCCTGGCCCAGAACGCCCGGACGGCTGATGAGGCGGGATTTCCGACCATGCGCTACGTCTCCACCCGCGGGCAGGCGCCCGNNACCCTGACCCATGCCGACTGGCGCGCCCTGCGCGGCCTGCCCTATGCCGAGCTGGCCGCCCGGGTGATCCATCTCTTCGTCGGCACCGACATCCCCTTCGCCACGCTGCAACGCCTGTGTCGTGACGCCTACGCCGGGTTCGGCCATCCGGCGGTGGTGCCGCTGGTCCAGCTCGAAAGCAATCTCTGGGCCTGCGAGCTGTTCCACGGCCCGACGCTGGCCTTCAAGGACATCGCCATGCAGGTGCTGGGGCGGCTGTTCGACCATGTGCTGGCCGAGCGGGATGCCCGCGTCACCATCGTCGGCGCCACCTCGGGCGACACCGGTTCGGCGGCCATCGAGGCGTTCGCCGGCCGCGAGCGGGTGGACATCGTCATCCTCCATCCCGACGGGCGGGTCAGCGAGGTCCAGCGCCGGCAGATGACCACGGTGCTGGCGCCCAACGTCACCAACGTGGCGGTCGCCGGCAGTTTCGACGACTGCCAGGACTTGGTGAAGGCGATGTTCGCCGACGCCCCGTTCCGGCGCGACCTCCACCTGTCTGCGGTGAACTCGATCAACTGGGCGCGCATCGCCGCCCAGATTCCCTACTATGTCGCCTCCGCCCTGGCGCTCGGTGCGCCCGAGCGGGAGGTGGCCTTCGCCGTGCCGACCGGCAATTTCGGCAACGTGCTGTCGGCCTGGGCGGCGCGGCGCATGGGTTTGCCCGTCGCCCGCCTGGTCCTCGGCGCCAACCGCAACGACATCCTTGTCAGGTTCCTCGACGCCAACGACATGTCGATCCGCGGCGTCGCGCCGAGTCTGTCGCCCAGCATGGACATCCAGGTCAGCTCCAATTTCGAGCGTCTGCTGTTCGAGTTGCTGGACCGCGACGGGCCGGCCACCGCCGCCGTCATGGCCGCGTTCCGTGCCGATGGGCGCATGCAGGTGCCCGAGCACGCCTGGCGCCGCGCCACCGCGCTGTTGCACGGTTTTTCTCTCGACGACGCGGGCACGCTGGCGGAAATCCGCCGTCTGCACGCGGCCAGCGGCACCCTCGCCGACCCGCACTCGGCGATCGGCATCGCCGCCGCGCGCGCGCTGCCCACCCAAGGGGTGCCGACCATCGCCATGGCCACCGCCCACCCGGCGAAATTCCCCGACGCCATGCAGCAGGCCACCGGCATCCGTCCCCCCCTGCCGTCGCGCCTCGCCGACCTATATGAGAGGCAGGAACACTACCAACGCGCGCCCAATGACCTCGCGGCGATCGAGGCGCTGGTGCGGGCCG
>PLTJ01000367.1 GCA_003164455.1 Acetobacteraceae bacterium | reverse complement strand
TGCCGTTCGGCAGCACCTGGGTGATCACCCCGGCCAGCCGCAGCGCGACGGTCTCGTTGCGTTTGAGTGTCGCCGCGCCAATATTGCCGTTGCCGCTGCTGGCCGAGACCAGGCTGGCGGCGCTGGCGCCGGACAGCATCTTCGGGATCTGCGATTCCAACCCGAACATGTTGGGCACGCCCATGGCTTCGTTGCTGGAGCGCGATGTGGACGTGTTGTTCTCGACATCGGCGCTGTCGGTGGTGCTGATCACCACGGTTACGATGTCGCCCACCTGGGCGGCGCGCTGGTCCTTGAAGAAGGCCCGGCTGCCCGGCCGCCACAGCGCATTGGCCTGGGGTGCGGCCACTTGCGCGGCCGGCATGGGCATGGTCAACGGCCGCCACGCCGGATCCTTGGTGGGGTCGGACGTGGGACTCATCACCGGCGGCTTGCCGACTTCGGACAATCGCTGCAACGAACCGCAACTGCTCAGCAGCACGGGCAGCAGCAACGCCAGCGCGGCGCGTCTCACCGCACCGCGACCTGTGCCAGGGCGGCGGAGCCGAGGCCGGCAGTCTCCAGCGGCATGCTGCCGGGGCTGACGCGCACCCGGTCAGGCCCGATCACTTCGACCTCCAGCACCGCGCGCGAGCTGGGGTTGAGCACACGAATGCGCTCGCCTGTGCCGCCGGCATCCAGCGCCACGCCCTGGCCGGTCAGCGCCAGGCCGGGCGTGAACAGCTGCATCATCACCCGCGCGCCCTTCTGCACCACGATCGGCCGCATCAGGTCGGTCACGGACAAGGGTTGGCCGGCCACCGCCAGCCGCTTCAGTGCCAGACCCACGGCGTCGGCGGCGCTCCGCACGGTCTCGCCGCGTAACCCGCTGGCGCGTACCCGTGTGGTCTGCAGGTCGCCGGGCTGCAGCACGCTGCCGGCGGGCAGGCGGCGCGCCAGCACCGGCAGTTCCACCATCTCCTGTATCTGGCCGGACAGGTGCATGCGTTCGGTTGCCATGCCCGTGCCAGTGACCGCCAACGTGGCGGTGAACCGGCTCGAGGCGCCTTGGTAATCGAGCTGTTCGATCGCGATTTCGGTGTGGCTCTCCAGCGGCACCATGGGCGCGGCGTAGCCGGGCAGGTCCAGGTCGCCATCGGCCGGTGCCCCCACCTCGGCGAGGGCTGCGCGCAGGGCGGCGAAAACGTCCTCGCGCGGCAACAACCGGCCCGGCCGGTCAAGCACGCTGCGGTCGGCTGGCGAGGCGGGCCGCCAGTCCACCCCGAACTGCCGCGCGATGGCGGCCAGTTGCGCCGCCTCGACCACAATGCGCGCCCCCGGCGCCGGTCCCGGGCCGAGCACGCGGTCGGCGCGCGGCCCGGCATCGTCGAACAGGTCGGACAGCCGTACCTCCGCCGTATCCAACGTGGTGGCGCTGCGCAGGCTCGCCGCGGCGGCCGGGATAGCGGTTATCAGGCTGGCGGCCAAGGCGGGCAGGAACGGGTTCATGGTGCGCCTCGGGGAATGGGGCCCGGAAATGCAAATCGGCCCCTAATGCATGTTGGTGAGGGTGGAGAGCATCTGGTCGGAGGTCGTTATCACCCGGCTGTTCATTTCGTAGGCGCGCTGAGCGCTGATCAGGTTGGTGATCTCCGTCACGACATTGACGTTGCTGGTCTCGATGAAGCCTTGGTTCACCGTGCCGAAGCCGGGCGCGGCCGGGTTGCCGGTCGTCGGATTGCCGCTGGCGGCACTTTGCAGCAGCAGGTTGTTGCCCTGGGCGTCCAGCCCGGCCTCGTTGGGGAAGGTGGCAAGCTGGATGGTGCCCACCGTGTTCGGTGCGGTCTGGCCGCTGAGCGTCGCCTGCACCACGCCGCTCGTGTTGATGGTGACCGAGGTGGCGTTGCTGGGGATGGTGATGCCGGGCATCACCACGTAGCCATCGGCGGTGACGATCTGTCCCTCGGGCGACAGGCCGAACGTGCCGTCACGGGTGTAAGCGGTGTCGCCCGAGGGCAGCGTGATCTGGAAGTAGCCGCTGCCGCTGATCGCGAGATCGAGGGTATTGGAGGTTTGTTGCAGGTTGCCTTGCTCGTTGATGCGGTAGATTGCCGCGGTCCGCACGCCGAGGCCGACCTGCGCGCCGGCCGGCACGACCGAGCCGGAATCCGACGAGTCCGAGCCGACGCGGCGCAGATTCTGGTAGATCAGGTCCTGGAATTCGGCTTGCCGCCGCTTGTACGCGGTGGTGGTCATGTTGGCGATATTGTTCGAGATGACTTCAACATTGGTCTGTTGCGCCTGCATGCCCGTGGCGGCGATGTCGAGTGAACGCATGGTGTTCCTCCGGCGCCTCAGGTGCGCTGCTGGGTGATGCGATCGATGGCGTTCTGCTGGCGGTCGGCCTCGGTCTGAACGAACTGTGAGACCATCTGAAAGGTGCGCAGATCGTTCATCATGCGGGTAACCTCCAGCGCCGGCTGGACGTTGCTCTCTTCCATCGCGCCCTGGACGATGTGCGGCGTGGCCACCGGGGCGGTGGCGGTGCCGCCGGCGTTCAGCAGCCAGCCGCCTTCGGCCTGCAACTGGTTGGGGTCGCTGGCGGTGACGATGCCGATCTTGCCGATCTGGCCGTTCTCGCTGGAGACGGTGCCGTCGGCGGCCACCGAGACGCGGGTGTCGGCGGTGGTGATCTGGAGCTTCTTGCCGGTGGTGTCGAGCAGTGCGTCGCCCTGCTCGTCCACCACCGTGCCGTCGGTGCCGAGGTCGAAATGGCCGGCGCGGGTCAGTCGTGGCCCGCTCGGGCCGAGCACGGTGAAAAAGCCGTCGCCGGAGAGGGCGAGGTCGAACGGGTTCCCGGTGCGGGAGAGCTGGCCGGCCTGACGATCGCGGTAGCTGGCGCGGTCCTGGGTATAGACGATGGTGCCCCCACCCGGCGGGGTGCCGTTCCGCTGGCGTGACAGCCAGTCACTGAAAACCATCCGCTCGGCGCGGTATCCGGGTGTCGTCGTGTTCGCCAGGTTGCCGGCGGTGACGTCCATCGCCCGGGTCTGCGCGACCAAGCGGGAGAGGGCGATATTGGTGGCATTGTCCATCGACGGGCTCCATGGCGGGCCGGCGGCGGCGACACCGCGCACCAGCCGGCTGCCGGTGGGGAGCGCAAGCCGCGTGCCAGCCGTGCCGGCGAGCCCCGACCGTGATCAGCGGGCCGTTTACGGCCGTCCGGCCGGCGGCGGCGCCTGCGGGGTCCGCTCCGCCCGGCACGCCCTGCCGGGCGGAGCTGCCGCCACCCGGCAGGATTGACCGCCACTTCAAGCCTTCCTTAACCGCTTCCGGCCAGCATGAGCGCAACCGGGCAGGCAGTCTGCGCGGTGGTACCCATCAAGCCTATCGGCGCAGGACCTTGCGGCATGAGCACGGCGGCGGCGGTTGTGGAGGAAGCGGCGGCGCCGGCACCGCCGCCAGCGAAGCCCAACAAGCGTCGCCGCCTGCTGCTGCTCGCCATCCCGGTGTTGCTGGCCGGTACCGGCGCTGGTCTGTGGTTCAGCGGTGTGCTGCCCGCGCTGCTTGGCTTCGGCCGTAGCGGGAAGACGCATGGCGCAGCCGCCGGCCAGGGTGACCCGGCAGCCCACGGCCCACCGGTTGTCGCTTCCGTCGAGCTGCCCGAGATGGTGGCCAATCTGAACTCCATCCCCGGCCGCCGGGCCAGCTTCATCAAGCTGCACNNGGCACCTGGCGCCTGCGCGAGGAGCTGATCGCGCGCGCCAACATTGCCATCGCCCCGGCCCGCGTCACCGACGTGCTGTTCACGGAGCTGCTGATACAATGAGCGGATCGGACGCCGAGCTTGCGGCCGCCTGGGGCGCGGAAACCGACGCCGCCGCGCCGGAAAGCGCTCCGCCGGTGCAGGCAGAACGTGTGCTCAACCAGGCCGAGATCGACAGCCTGCTCGGTTTCGACGACGGACCCGCCGGCGGCGAAAACCGTACCGGCATGCAGAAGATCATCAGCTCTGGCCTGGTCAGCTACGAACGGCTGCCGATGCTGGAGATCGTGTTCGACCGGCTGGTGCGCATCATGTCGACGAGCTTGCGCAACTTCACCAGCGACAACGTCGAGGTCGGCATCGACAACATTCTTTCCCTCCGTTTCGGCGACTACCTGAATTCCATTCCGCTGCCGGCGATGCTGGCGGTGTTCAAGGCCGAGGAATGGGACAATTACGGCCTCATGGTGGTCGACTCCGCCATGATCTACTCGATCGTCGATGTGTTGCTGGGCGGGCGCCGCGGCACCGCCGCCATGCGCATCGAGGGCCGTCCTTACACGACCATCGAGCGCACGTTGGTCGAGCGCCTGATCCAGGTCGTGCTCACCGACCTCGCCGCCAGCTTCGACCCGCTCTGCCCGGTTACCTTCCGCTTCGAGCGGCTGGAGGTGAATCCGCGCTTCGCCACCATCAGCCGGCTCTCCAACGCCGCCGTGCTGGCCCGGTTGCGCATCGACATGGAAGACCGTGGTGGCAGGTTGGAACTGTTGCTGCCCTACGCCACGCTGGAGCCGGTCCGCGAGCTGCTGCTGCAGCAGTTCA
>PLTJ01000432.1 GCA_003164455.1 Acetobacteraceae bacterium | reverse complement strand
TCGTCGGCCGCCTGATCCCGGCCGGCACCGGCGCCGCCATGTCCAAGCTGCGTCAGGTCGCCACCACGCGCGACGACATGATCCTGGCGCAGAAGGCGGAGGCCTCGCAGGCCAAACTGACGGCGCTGCCCGCAGCAGAATAAAAACGACAAAGGCCGCTCGAAAGAGCGGCCTTTTTCAACAGTTTGAGGGCCGCCCCGCGAGGGCGGCCTTTTTTTACGCCGCGCGGGCTTCCGCCGCCGGCAGGGCCGAGGGCGCCGTCGTCAGGGAAACGGGCGCATAGCCGCGCAGGGCGGGAGCGCCGGCGAATTCGAATTGGCCGACATGGATCAAGCCACCCTGGGCGTCGAGCCAGATTTTTCCGCCGAGATCGCGCCAACGGCGGCAAAAAGTGTAATCTTCGGAGAGGTAGACGCCGGTTTCGGGCTCGATCATGCAGTCGAACAGGGCGTATTGATGCGGGCTCAGGCTGGGCGCCGCCGCGACATGGGCGGCGGAAAAGCGCAGATGCGGATAGGCCGCCATCATGTGCTCGAACACGCCGCGCTTGATCAGCATGAAGCCGGCGCCGGCATAGGTTGCGGCGACAAAGCCGTTTTCGCTTTCTGCCTCAGCCCCTTGGCAGGGCGCTCCGACATAGCGCAAAGGCGCGGTCTCCAGCGCTTCGCCGAGCAAAGCGCGCTGCAGGCCGCTTTGCCAGTCCAGCAGTTTCAGCGGATACATGCCGGCGACCACGTCGCGGTCAAAACCCAGCATGCGGAACACCTGGGCGGCGTCGAAGCCGATGTCGGCATCGACGAAAAGCAGGTGGGTGGTGGTGGGATCATCGAGGCAGCGGCTGACCAGAATATTGCGGCCGCGCGTGATCAGCGATTCATATCCAAGCAGGTCGAGGGTGATCTTGACGCCGGCGGCCTGGCCCATTTGCAGCAGCGCAATGGCCGAAATCATGAAACGCTGGCCGACCATCCCGCCATAACAGGGCGTGGCCAGGAAAATATGGATTGGGGGTGGGGCGTGACGGGTCATGGGCGCTCCTTTCAGGCTCCGCGAGTGAACACGCACAGCCTTGCCCCGGACTGACCTCGTTAATTATTTGGTAAGACTTGGCGGCGCCGCCGTCAAAAAAAGAGCGGCGTCGCCGCCGCTCTTTCGAAGTCTCAGCAAGAGGCCGCGCCCTGCTTGCGTTCGCGCAGGAACTGGAAGAATTCCACGCCCTCGCGCAACCGGCGCTTCAGCATCTGGCGGTCGCGGATCATCTCGCTGACGATGGACGCGATCTTGCTCGGGCGGAAATAGAAGGCGCGGTAGAAGGTCTCGACCGCGTCGAAAATCTCTTTGTGCGACAGGTCGGGATAATGCAGCGGCGCGATCTGCACGCCGTTTTCATCGACCAGTTCCGCATTGGCGCTGTCGAGCCAGCCATTGGCCAGCGCCTGGGCATAGAGCGCGGTGCCGGGATAGGGCGCGGCCAGCGACACCTGCATGGTGTGCGGATTGACCTCCTTGGCGAAGGCGATGGTTTCCTTGATCGTCTCGCGGGTCTCGCCCGGCAGGCCCATGATGAAAGTGCCGTGGATGGCGATGCCGAGTTCGCGGCAATCCTTGGCGAATTGCTTCGCCACTTCGATACGCATGCCCTTCTTGATATTGTGCAAAATCTGCTGGTTGCCGGATTCATAGCCGACCAGCAGCAGGCGCAAGCCCCCGGCCTTCAGCACTTCCAGCGTGGCGCGCGGCACATTGGCCTTGGCGTTGCACGACCAGACCACGCCGAGCTTGCCCAGCTCCTTGGCGATCGCTTCGGCGCGGGGCAGGTCGTCGGTAAAGGTGTCGTCGTCGAAGAAATATTCCTGCACCTGCGGGAAGTTCTCCTTGCACCATTTGATCTCTTCGATCACATGGGCGACCGAACGCGTGCGGTAGCGATGGCCGCCAACTGTCTGCGGCCACAGGCAGAAGGTGCAGTGGCTCTTGCAGCCCCGTCCCGTGTAGAGCGAAACGTAGGGGTGCAGCAGATAGCCGATGAAATAGTCCTCGATGCGCAGGTCGCGCTTGTAGACCTCGGTGACGAACGGCAGCGAGTCCATGTCCTCCAACATCGCGCGGTCGGGGTTGTGAACGATCGCGCCTTGGCCATTGCGCCAGCTGATGCCGTCCACCTTCGCCCAGTCGCGGCCCTCGGCGATTTCCTTGATGGTGAAGTCGAATTCGTTGCGGGCGACGAAGTCGATGGGCGCGCCCTGTTTCAGGCTCTCTTCGGGCTGCACCGCCACCTTGGCGCCGACAAAGCCGATTTTGATCGCCGGGTTCGCGTCCTTCAGCGCCTGGGCGATTTTCACGTCGGCGCCGAACGAGGGCGTCGAGGTGTGGATGATGCAAAGGTCGCGCTGGCGCGCCTCGGCCAGCACCGCATCCAGGCGGATGTTGGCCGGCGGCGCGTCGATCAACCGGCTATCCGGCACCAGCGCCGCGGGCTGCGCGAGCCAGGTCGGGAACCAGAAGCTCTTGATTTCGCGCTTCGCCTGATAGCGCGAACCAGCGCCCCCGTCGAAGCCGTCGAAGCTCGGCGGCTGCAGGAACAGCGTCTTCATCATCGAGAGGATTCCCCGATAGTCGCGTTGGTCGCCGCCCTCCGCTGGGCAGCGCCGTCGGATATGGCTTCGTTTTTCACTTTGTCGAGCCTGGTGTGCAGGATGTGGCCGCGCCACTCGACCCGGTCGCTGGCGTAGCTGGCGGCAAACACCACCAGGCCCAACAGATCGCGCAGTGGCAGAAGCCAGATCGGTGCCGGCATTACAGGACCGGATTGCACAAGGCGGAGTTGCGCGTCCAGGCCACGCACCATCGCTGCCTGCGCGGCCCAGACCAGGACAAATCCGCCCAGCGCCCAAGGTGCGCCGACGGAAAATGCCACGGCCAGCGCCGCCCAGGCCAGCGGCAACTGGATCGCCGAGGCGGCGAATTCGGCTGGCACGAGGGTCTGGATGGTACGCACCCAGCGCAGTTCATGCCGGAGCAGGGCACCCAGGCCGGTCTCCTGGACGGTAACGGCGCACATCGTGGATGCCAGCCGTACCTGCAGTCCGCGCGCACGTACCAGGCGTCCGAGCACGTTGTCGTCGGCGACGTGGTGCACCAGCGCGCCCAGTCCGCCGATCGCCGCCAGCGTGTCGCGCCGCAGCGCCATAGTGGGGCCCAGGCAGTCCTGCCGCCCCAACAGGCGCGACAGCAGAACACCGGGCAGGAAAACATACGTGATGCCAGTGGCGCCAAGCTGCGCCGCCAGGCTGGGGTTGGTCGGCAGGCCGGTATACAGCATGGTTACCAGACCAGTACCGGGCAGCGCCAGCGTATCGGCAATGCGCGCCAGGTAGTCCGGGGCGACGTGCACATCGCTGTCGGCGATCACCAGCGCATCGTGCCTGGCGGTCGGCAACATATTGATCAGATTGCCGATCTTGCGGTTCTCGCCGTGCTGGGCGGGGTCGATCACCAGGGCGATGTCGCGGTCCGGGAAGCGCGCCTGCAGCCGCCGCACCACGGCGATCGCCGGGTCGGCCGGATCCCGCACGCCGCAGACGAGTTGCCAGCAGGGGTAATCCTGCGTGCAGATGGTGGCGAGCGCCGCCTCCAGCATCGGCTCATCGCCACACAGCGGCTTGAGGATAGTCACCGGCGGATGGGGCCCGGCGGGTGACGGCGGCGCGGCGGCGAAGCGGCGTGTCGCCAGCCACCCGGCACCCGCTTGCGCTACCCCGGCCACGGCAATCGCCGCCGCGATGAAGGCGAGGAAGTGCATCGCGCTAGTCCGTTTGTCCGGCCGCGAGACGCGCTACCTTGCTGCGCAGCGAAGCGATCAGCGGCCCAGCATCGCCGCTGCTCAGCAAGGCGCGGAAATCCGAGCGCTGCACCGCCACCCGGCTGATCGAGCCGTTCAGCAGCACGTCGATGATCTTCCACTCGCCATTGTCGCGATGCACCACGTAGTCCAGCTTCACCGGATCGCCGCTGGCCGGCATCAGGCGGGTCTGCACCACCTCGTCGCTGCCGGCGGGGCGCGTTTCCGGCAGAACCTCGAAGCGCTCGCCGTTGTAGCCGTTGAAATTGGCCACATAGCTGGCCACCGTGAACTGGGTGAACACGTCCAGCAGCTCGGCCTGCTCGGACGGCGAGAAGCTGGCGAAGCGCGGCCCAACCGAGTCGCGCACGATGCGCGGCAGGTCGAAGGCCGACTGCGCCACCGGGGTGAACATCTGCACCCGCTGGGCGAGACTGCTGGTGTGGGCGGCCCGCATCACGGCCAGGATGCCCTGGTCGAGCGCCTCCGCCGGTGCGGTTGGCGGTGTTTGCGCCACCGCCGCGATGGGAACCAGCAGTGCGAGCGCGAGCAATAGGCGTCTTGTTGTCATGTCTGGTCCGCCGCTACCCTGAGGGTCACTTCC
>PLTJ01000333.1:184-2769 GCA_003164455.1 Acetobacteraceae bacterium | reverse complement strand
CCAGGATCGCCCGCAGCTCGGCGATACCAGCGCCGGTTTCACTGCTGGTCGCCAGCACCTCCATGTGCGCGGCCGGATGGCTGCGCGCCAGCGCCACCACGTCCGCCAGCTTGCGCGTCAGCGCCGGCGGCGGCACGGCGTCGGTCTTGGTCAGCACCAGCTGGTAGGTGACCGCGGCACGGTCGAGCAGGTCCATCACCGTCCGGTCGGCTTCCTTGATCTCGATGCGCGCGTCCAGCAGCAGGATCACCCGCCGCAGCGTCGGCCGGCCGCGCAGATACTCGAACATCAGGCCCTGCCAGTCCTGCTTCACCTGCTTGGCCGCTTCGGCGTAGCCGTAGCCCGGCATGTCCACCAGCGTCAGCCGGCTGCCGAGTTCGAAAAAATTCAACTGCCGGGTGCGTCCGGGCTGGCTGGACGTGCGCGCCAGCGCCCGCCGCCCGGTCAGGGCGTTCACCAGCGACGACTTGCCCACATTGGAACGCCCGGCAAAGGCCAGTTCCAGGCCGCCGGTCGGCGGCAGTTGCTCAAGCGTCTGGGTCGCGTGGACGAAGCGGCACTCCTGCGCGAACAGAAGCCGCCCGGCCTCGATCCAGGCGGCCCGCTGTTCCGCGGTCAGGTGCGCGCCAGCCGCGGCTTTTCCAATCTGGTCTGGCGCATGATGAACCATTGCTGCGCGATCGTCAGGAGATTGTTGGTCGTCCAATATATCACCAACCCGGCCGGGAAGTTCGCCAGCATGAAGGTGAACATCACCGGCATCCATTGGAAAATCTTCGCCTGCACCGGGTCCGGTGGCGGCGGGTTCAGCTTTTGCTGGAAGAACATGGTGGCGCCCATGATGAGCGGCCAGACTCCGAGATGCAGGAATGATGAAATCTCCGCCGGGTTGAAGGGGAGCAGCCCGAACAGGTTAAACACATTGGTTGGGTCTATAACCGAAAGATCGTGGATCCAGCCAAAGAACGGGGCATGACGCATCTCGATTGTAGTAAAAATAACCTTGTACAGTGAGAAGAACACTGGAATCTGGATAAACATTGGAAGGCATCCGCTGGCCGGATTTACCTTCTCCACTTTGTACAATGCCATCATCTGTTGCTGAAGCTTGGCCGGGTCGTCTTTGTACTGCTCCTTCAGAACAGCCATTTTCGGCGCGAGCAACTTCATCTTGCTCATCGAACGATATGACTTGTTGGCCAGCGGAAAGAACACTGCCTTGATGAAGATCGTGAATACGATGATCGCCACACCGAAATTGCCGAGCAGCCCGTACAGCCAGTCAATCGCATAGAAGAATGGCTTGGTCAGGAACCAGAACCAGCCCCAATCCACCGCATACGAGAACAGCGGGATTTTTTCCTGGGTCTCGTAATGCTGCAGCAGGTGCACTTCCTTGGCGCCTGCGAAGGCCCGGATGCTGACCGCTTCATTACCGCCTGCCAGCACGGTCTGCGGCGTGGTGGTCACGAAGTCCACCTGGTAGCGGTCCTTGCCGGCCTCGGAGATGTAGCGGAAGGCGGCGGTGGCAGGTACGTCCTGGTCGGGCACCAGCGCCACCAGCCAGTACTTGTCGGTGATGCCGGCCCAGCCGCCGGTGCCGCTATTCTCTAACGAGACCCCTCCGGTTTTCTCGCTGCCGCCCTTCACCGCGGAATATTTCTGCTCCTTCAGCGTACCGCCCAGCACGCCCAGCAGACCTTCATGCAGAATGTAGTAGCCCAGCGTCGGTGGCGTGTAGTCGCGGCGGATGCGCGACCACGGGTACAGGGACACCGGCAACTGCCCGGCGTTGCGCACGCGCTGCTGCACCGAGAACATGAAGTTGTCGTCGACAGCGATGACGAGTTCGAAAGTTTGGCCTTCACCATTGTCCCAGGTCAACAGTGCGGGCTTGTCCGGCGTGACCTCGCCCGACCCGCTCCACAGAGTGTCGTTGTCGGGCAGCTTGATGTTTGTGCCCGGGCCGGCTGACCAGCCGAACTGGATGTAGTAGGGCTGCGTCTCGGAGAGCGGCTCCAGCACGCGTACCAGCGGGCTGCTCTTGTCGATGGTCTCGTGATAGCTGCGCAGCACCACGTCGTCGATCCGGGCACCGAGCAAGCTGATGCTGCCGGCCACGCGCGGCCCGGCAATCGTCACCCGCGGTACCTCCTTCGGCACGGCGGGCCCGGCAGCGGCCTGGCCTGCCGCCGGCACCGGCGGGGTCACGGCAGGCACGCCGGCTGGGCTCGGCGCCTGCGCCGTGGCCGGTGGCGCGTTCACCGGCCGTGACGCACGCGGCATCATGAACTGGAACATCAACAGAATGGCAATCGACGCGGCGATCGCCATGAACAGGCGCTTCTGATCCATCAGTATGCCTTCCGGCCGTCGGCGAGTGGAGAGTCGGTGTGCGGACGCGCAGGCGGAACGGGATCGTAGCCGCCCGGGGTCCAGGGATTGCAGCGCAGGATGCGCCGCACGGTCAGCAGGCTGCCACGCGCTGCCCCATGCCGGGCCAGCGCTTCCAGCGCGTATTGGCTGCAACTCGGTTCATGGCGGCACTGTGCGCCGATGAACGGCCGCAGCGTCCACTGGTAGGC
>PLTJ01000333.1:0-144 GCA_003164455.1 Acetobacteraceae bacterium | reverse complement strand
ACCGTGCAGCCTCCTTCAACCGGCGTCTGGTGCGGTTGCGAACCACGGCGTTGCCCACTTTCTTGGTCACGGTGAACCCCAGGCGAGCGGGGCCACGGTCGGGCCGCGCCAGAGCCTGGAGCACCAGCCCGGTCGACGGCACCT
>PLTJ01000422.1 GCA_003164455.1 Acetobacteraceae bacterium | reverse complement strand
CATCGCCGCCCTCTACGGCTGGACGGTGGAGCGCATCGCCTATCGCCCGCTGCGTGGCTCGTTTCGTCTGGCGCCGCTGATCTCCGCCATCGGCATGTCCATTCTGCTGCAGAATTTCGTCCAGGTCAGCCAGGGCGCCCGGGTCAAGCCGATGGCCCCGTTGATCGAGGGCGACGTCAAACTGTGGACCGGCCCGGATTTCAGTGCCCACGTCTCGGCCATGCAGATCGCCATCATCATCACCACCCTGCTGGTGCTCGGCGTGTTCACCTGGCTGGTCACCCGCACCCCGCTCGGCCGCGCCATGCGCGCCTGCGAGCAGGACCTCAAGATGGCGGGNNTGCTGGGCGGCATCGGCTCGCTGCCCGGCGCGGTGCTGGGCGGGCTCGCCATCGGCCTTATCGAAACCTTCTGGTCGGCCTATTTTACCGTCGAATACAAGGATGTCGCCGCCTTCTCCATCCTCGTGGTGGTGCTGATCTTCATGCCCTCCGGCCTGCTCGGCCGCGCCGACGTGGAGAAAGTGTAGCCATGCCGGCGCACCGAGGCGTCGTTGCAGCACTGTGTGACGCCTTCCTCTCCGCCCTGGTGACGCTCGGCCTTTTCGGCGCCATGATCGGCCTGAAGACCGACGTCGGCCCCACCAGCCTGGTGCTGGTCCCGCGCCCCTGGGCCGTGGCCATCGCGGTCGCGGTGGTGTTCGCCGGGCGCCTCGGCTTGCTGGCCTGGCGCGGCTGGCGACCGGCCGGCACTCCCTCGCCGCGCCGCCTCATCGCCCTGGGGGGGCGCGTCGGGCGCTATGCCGCCCCGCTCCTGCTGGTCTTCGCGCTCAGTCTGCCCACCTATGCCGGACGCTACTGGCTCGATCTCGGCGTCCTCGTGCTGACATACGTCATGCTGGGCTGGGGACTGAACATCGTGGTCGGTCTGGCCGGGCTGCTCGACCTGGGCTACGTCGCCTTCTACGCCGTCGGTGCCTATGCCTACGCCCTGCTGGCGCAGGATTTCGGCCTCGGCTTCTGGACCTGCCTGCCGCTCGCCGGCCTGCTGGCGGCCTGCTGGGGCGTCATCCTCGGCTTTCCGGTGCTGCGCCTGCGCGGCGACTACCTGGCCATCGTCACCCTGGCCTTCGGCGAGATCATCCGCATCGTACTGCTCAACTGGGTGTCGCTGACCAACGGCCCGAACGGCATTTCCGACATCCCCCGCCCCACCCTGTTCGGCCTGACCTTTTCCATGGACGGCGGTCCCGGCACGGTCGCCAACTTCTTCAACATCGAGCCCAGCATCAGCCAGCGCGTCATTTTCCTCTACTACGTCATCCTCGGCCTGGCGCTGCTGACCAACTGGGTGTCGCTGCGGCTGCGGCGCCTGCCGCTGGGCCGCGCCTGGGAGGCGCTGCGGGAGGATGAAGTGGCCTGCCGCGCTCTGGGTATCAACGTCACGACGACGAAGCTCACCGCGTTTGCCATCGGCGCCTGCTTCGGCGGCCTGGCCGGCGCCTTCTTCGCCACTCGTCAGGCTTTCATCAGCCCCGAGAGCTTCACCTTCATGGAGAGCGCCAGCGTGCTGGCGATCGTCGTNNACCGCATGCTGATCTTCGGCGGCGCGCTGGTGGTCATGATGATTCTCCGCCCGCGCGGTCTGGTGTCCGGTCGCACCCCCTCGGTTTCCCTCGGCACGGCCAGGGAGATATCCCCCGACCTGATCGCCCAGGGGCGCGGCTGATGGCGCCGCTGCTGGACGTGCACGCGCTCACCATGCGGTTTGGCGGCCTCACCGCCATCGACTCTCTCTCCTTCGCCGCCCACGCCGGTGAAATCACCGCCGTCATCGGCCCCAACGGTGCCGGCAAGACCACCGTGTTCAACTGCATCACCGGCTTCTACCGCCCGACGTCGGGCACCATCGCGCTGAATGCCCCCGGTGGCGGCACGATGACGCTGGAACACATGCCCGGCCATCGCATCGCCCGCCAGGCACGGGTGGCCCGCACCTTTCAGAACGTCCGCCTGTTCGCCGGCATGACGGCGCTGGAGAATCTTCTTGTCGCCCAGCACAACACGCTGATGCCGTCGGTGCTCAGCGGCCTGCTGGCGGTGTTCGGCCTGTCCGGCCACGCGCGGGCGGAGCGCGCCGCCATCGCCCGCGCCCGTTTCTGGCTCGACGCCATCGACCTCACCGCGCGCGCCGACGATCCGGCTGGCGCGCTGCCCTATGGCGCGCAGAGGCGGCTGGAGATCGCGCGCGCCATGTGCACCTCGCCGGTGCTGCTGTGCCTGGACGAACCCGCGGCCGGACTGAATCCGCGCGAATCCGAAGAACTTTCCACGCTGCTGAAGCGCATTCGTGACGGCGCCGGCGGCGAGCCGGGCTGTTCCATTCTTCTCATCGAGCACGACATGGGGGTGGTCATGCGCATCTCCGACCACATCGTGGTGCTCGACCACGGCGCAAAAATAAGCGACGGCGCGCCGGCGCAGGTGCGTGCCGACCCCACCGTCATCGCCGCCTACCTGGGCGAGGGCGACGAGGTTTCCGCGGAGAGCGCGCCATGAGCGCGTTGCTGCGTCTGTCCGGGGTGACGGCTTTCTACGGCGCCATCCAGGCGCTGAAAGGCGTCGACCTCGAGGCGCATGAAGGCGAGATCGTCACCCTGATCGGCGCCAACGGGGCCGGCAAGTCCACGCTGATGATGACGATTTGCGGCAACCCGCGCGCCCGCGACGGCTCCATTCGATACGACGGCCACGACATAACCCATCTGCCCACGCACCTGATCATGCGCCGCGGCTTGGCGCAGGCGCCCGAGGGACGGCGTATTTTCCCGCGCATGACGGTGCACGAGAACCTGCTCATGGGCGCGCACGGCCGCGACGACACCGAAGCCGAGGAGACCATCGAGCAGGTCTTCGCCCTCTTTCCGCGCCTGAAGGAGCGGCTGGGCCAGCGCGGCGGCACGCTGTCGGGCGGCGAGCAGCAGATGCTGGCGATCGCCCGCGCCCTGATGAGCCGGCCCCGGCTGCTGCTGCTGGACGAGCCGTCGCTGGGACTGGCGCCGCTGGTGGTGCGGCAGATTTTCGGCGCCATCCGCGACCTCAACCGCCAGACCGGGCTCACCGTCCTCCTCGTCGAGCAGAACGCGTTCCAGGCCCTGCGGCTGGCCCACCGCGGTTATGTCCTGGTGAACGGGTCCGTCACCATGGCTGGAACCGGCGCAGAGTTGCTGGCGCGCCCGGAGATCAGGGCGGCGTATCTCGAAGGCGGGCACTGAAAAACGGCAAGCGACGCCGCCGGGATCGCCTCACGGCGCGCTCGGTCCGCACCACCCCGGCAGGTAATCCGCCTCCTCGCTCCTGGCCAATGACAGCGCCTGGTCCACCGCCGCCTCGAAATCCCGCTCGATATCCTTGCGCTTCATCCGCCGGCGCAGGAAATCCGCCCACAGGAACTCGCTGAAGGGCATCGTCTCCTTGGCATAGCCGCCAACGCGCCGCAACGCGCCGGCCAGCGAGCGGAACGGGTCGTCGATCAGATCCGCCACGGATGGCGGGATATCCTTATAGCCACGCCGCTTTCCGTGGTCGTCGAACGGGTGCAGCCAGCTATGGTTGTCGAGCACGAACCAGAAGGAATCCGGCTCAAGCCGGGTCAGGTTAGCGACCACGGTAACCAGCACGTTCTCGACCTTTTCCTCGTGCAGCGCGCGGGTCAGGTGGTGATGGTCGATGACGTAGTGCCTGTCCTTCGGCCCCAGGATCACCGGAATCATGTTCCGTCCGAGGAAGTCCGAGGCCTTGTCCACGCCTTTGCTGCGCCACTCCTGCCGCATCACCTCGACCTCGCGCATGCCCACCGTGATCTGCGTCGGGCGCAGATCGGCGATGGCGACCGGATGCAGAATGGGTTCGCGGACTGATTCCAACGGATTCCTCCCTGTGATGGCGGCTGCGGCGCAACACCGCCCTGCCACATTCCCCCGGCAAGCCTGATCCCTGCAATCGGGGATTGGACCCGGGACCTCCGGCCATCATACTTGGTGACCGCGCCGCAGCCTGGGAACCCGTCCGCCGATGTCCGTGACCACCGCCTCGCCTAGCCGCCCGGCCGTCTTTACCGGAACCACCTTCTCGGTGCTGGTGGCGTTGAGCTTCTGCCACATGCTGAACGACATGCAGCAATCGCTGCTGTCGGCGATCTACCCGATTCTCAAGGACTCGTACAACCTCGATTTCAGCCAGGTCGGCATGATCACGCTGACCTTCCAGATCACTGCCTCGCTGCTGCAACCGCTGGTTGGCATCTACACCGACCGCCACCCGAAGCCCTATTCGCTGTCGATCGGCATGTCGTTCACCCTGGTGGGTCTGCTGGTGCTGTCGCGCGCCGGCAGCTATCTGGGGCTGCTCATCGGCTCGGCCCTGGTCGGCACCGGGTCCAGCGTGTTCCACCCGGAAGCTTCGCGTATCACACGGGCGGCTTCAGGCGGACGGTACGGGCTGGCGCAGTCGCTGTTCCAGCTCGGCGGCAACACCGGCACCGCGCTCGGCCCGCTGCTGGCCGCCTTCGTGGTGCTGCCACGCGGCCAGCCCAGCCTGGCCTGGTTCTCGTTGGCCGCGCTGACCGCCATTATCGTGCTGGCCCGCGTCGGCTCCTGGTACAAACGCCGCCGCACCGCCGCCGGCCCGCGCGGGCGCGGCGCCGAACTGCCCACGCACTCGCGGCGGGTGGTCGTCATCGGCATCACCGTGCTGGCCACGCTGATGTTCTCGAAGACTTTCTATTCGGCCAGTTTCAGCACTTTCTACATTTTCTACCTGATCCAGCGTTTCGGCGTCTCGGTGCAGGACGCCCAGATCTACCTGTTCATCTTCCTCGGCGCCTCGGCGCTGGGCACGATGGTGGGCGGACCGGTGGGCGATCGCTTCGGCCGCCGCTACGTCATCTGGTTCTCCATCCTCGGCACCCTGCCCTTCGCCGTGGCGCTGCCCTACGTCGGCCTCTACTGGACAGCGGTGCTGACCATCCCGATCGGCCTGATCATCTCCTCGGCCAACTCGGCCATCCTGGTCTATGCGCAGGATCTGGTGCCGGGCCGGGTCGGCATGGTGTCGGGCATCTTTTTCGGCTTCTCCTTCGGCCTGGGCGGGCTGGGTGCGGCGGCACTGGGTGAGCTCGCCGACTTCACCTCGATCAACCTGGTATACGACGTCTGCGCCTGGCTGCCGTTGCTCGGCCTGCTCACCTGGTTCCTGCCGGACATCGAACGCGCCCGCCTGGCCGCCCGGCGCAGTGGATAGAGCAAAGACAGGGGTCCGCCACCTAGCCCATCTTATTCAGGGCATGGCAGGGATTCGTTGGCGGGTGTCGCGTAACGTGCTGAAAGCGTTCAAGGATTGGGTGTCGAAGCCATCCCGTTCACGCGAACGCACCGAGCCACACCCGCCATGTCCGACGATAGCTTTCTGCCGTTCGATTTTCCAGCCGTTGAAGGCAAGAAGGTCATTGCGGCCTTCGACGGCGGACGGATCACATCCGACGGTGGTGTCATGCTGCTCGGCGTGGTGGAGCGGCAGTTGGGAATAGCGGAGACGCTGGCGCGGCTGATCTCGGACCCG
>PLTJ01000191.1 GCA_003164455.1 Acetobacteraceae bacterium | reverse complement strand
GGTGTCCTCGGCGCGGCGGACGCTGCAGACCATGGAAGCCCTCGAGCCGTGGGAAGAGACGCCGCTGATCGAGCCGATGGACGGGCTCTACCTGGTCAGCGCGGCGCAGATGCTGCAAGTGCTGCACCGCGTGAGGGAGACGGTGCGCAGTGTGCTGATGCTGGCGCACAACCCGGGGCTGCACGACCTGGCCCTGCTGCTGGCCGGTCCGCAGGCCCTGGCCCAGGGCACGCCGGCGGCCCGCGCCCTCGCCGAGGGCTACCCGACCGGTGCCCTCGCCGAGTTCTCGGTGGCGGGACCTTGGGGCACCCTGGATGAGGGCGGTGCGCAATTGCTGCGCTTCCTGCGCCCGCGCGACCTGGTAGGGGTGGCGGACTGATCGCCATGAGCGGCGCCGAGCCCCCGCCACCGCGTCCCCTGGCGCTGGAACTGGCGCTACGCCCCGGCGAAGCGCGCCGCCTGCCCTACCTGCTGGCGGGCAACGGGCAGTGGCGGGCCACGCCGCTGCGCCTGACCTGGCACGACACCCCCGACTACGATCTCGCCGCCGACGGGTTGGCGCTGGTGGAAGCGCATCGAGGCCGCGAACGGGTCTGGCGGCTGGAGCGCATGGCGGCGAAAGACGGCGCCCAGGAATTGCCGGGCACGCCCTGCCCGGTGCTGGCCGAGGCGGCGGAGGCGGTGGCGCTGAACCTGCCGCTGCCCGCGCCGCTGGGCCCGGCGGTCGGCTTCGAGGGTCGCGCCCGGGTGCTGGCGGCGCCCGAGGCGGTGACGGTCACGGTGATCTCGGGAATGTTGCGCGCCGGTGTGCTCACCCGGCCGTGCTGCCGCGTGGTGCTGGGTGGACCGGCCGAGGCGGTGACCGCGCTGGCCGACCGGCTGGCCGGGCGACTGCACCTGTACGTGCCCGCGGCGAGCCTGGCCGCCGAGGCGATGACGCTGGCCGGCCGCCCTGCCCCGCGCCACCGCCACGCCCCGCCCGCCCTGGCGGCGGACCATCCGGTGGGCGAGGCCTTCGCGCACCTGGTGGCACGGCTTACCGGAACGATCCTGCACGAGGCACTGCGCGCCGGACCGGCGGCGAGCGAGCCGGTACACCAGATGCGGGTGGCGGTGCGCCGGCTGCGCTCGGCGGTCGCGCTGTTCGGCAAGGCGACGCACTGCCCGGAAGTGACCGCCGGCAAGGCCGCGTTGCAGAGCCTGGCCAAGGTGCTCGGACCGGCGCGCGACTGGGACGTGTTCGCCGCCGGCACCGGCCGCGCGGTGGCCGCGAACTTCGCCGAAGACGACGCCGTGCGGCACCTGCTGAACGCCGCCGAACGGCGCCGCCTGAAGGGCTACACGGCCCTGCACCGCTACCTGGCGAGCGCCCAATTCCGCCGGCTGGGCATCGCGCTGGTGGCGCTGGCGGCGGCCCGGCCCTGGGAGACGACACGGCACGCGGGCGACGAGGCGGCGGCCCGCCAGGCCGAACGGCTGACCGGGTCGCTCGTCGACTTCGCGGCACGGGCGCTGGGGCGCCGGCTGCGGTCGTTGCACACGCTGGGGAGCGACATCGAGGCGCTGCCGACCGAGGCGCTGCACGGACTGCGCCTGCACGGCAAACGGCTGCGCTATGTCGCGGAGTTCTGCGCCCCGCTATTCCCGGGCCATGGCGCGCGGCGGTTCATCCGGCGGCTGACCACCTTGCAGGAGCGGCTGGGCCACCTGAACGACGGTGCGGTGGCGGCCGAACTGATGGCGGAACTTGGCGCCGGCCGTAGCCACGCCGGCGGGGTGGTGCGCGGCTTCGTGGCGGCACAGGCCGCCGGGGCCCGTGCGCAGATCGGCCAGGCCTGGCGCCGGTTCCACCGGCTCGACCCGTTCTGGAGTTGACGCCGGGGCGAGCCGGCCAAAATTACGTAATCGTTATGACGTAATTTGTGTGTTGCGTGTGCGCGGCTCGCGCGCTAGGCGTGCCGGTCTCCCGATCAATTCCGCTTGAGGAGATCCGGTTTGCCCTTGCAGCGCCCGCGGCGGATCTTTCGCGGCAGCCATTTCGCCGTGCCCGGGTTCCGGTTCGGCGCGCTGCTGCACCGCGGCCTGCTGGCCGGGCTCGCGTGCGTCGGCATCGGCGGTGTCGTGCTGCTGTTCGGGCTGCCTTCGGATCTGTTCGGGCGCGCGCCGGTGGCGCCGGGCGCGGTGATGGCGGAACCGCAGCAGGTGGCGGTGGTGGACGGCGCCACGTTGCGCCTGCTCGATACCGTGGTGCGGCTCAACGGCGTGGCGGCGCCGGCACGCGGGCGCACCTGTGCGGACGGCCAGGGCGCCGGCTACGATTGCGGCGCGGCGGCGAGCGCGGCCTTAGCCGAACTGGTGCGCGACCACCGCGTCGCCTGCCAACTGAACGGACACGACGGCGCCGGGCTGGCCCAGGGCGTGTGCGAAGCGGGCGGCACCGAACTCAATCGCGCGCTGGTGGCAGCGGGCTGGGCCCGGGCGGATATCCCCGGCCTTGACGCGGCGGAAGCGACCGCACGCGCCGGCCGGCTTGGCCTGTGGCGTAACGGAGCGGACCCGACTTTCTGAGCACCGGTTCGTGTGCGCTCCAGGGCACTTTGCCGCCGGCGCGAAGTTGCGTATCCGTGCCCCCCGCCTTAGCATTTCCGCCGTGCCGAGAAGAGGTCCGGGATCGCCCCGGATCGAGGTTTGGCACCACAATTCGGCGGCCCGCAACGCCGCCTGACATGAGGGAAAAATATGAGCGGCACGAACGGCTCGATCACCGTCACGCTGGATGGCAGCAACAAATCGACAAAACTACCGCTGATCTCCGGCAGCATCGGTCCGCAGGTCACCGACATCCGCAAGTTGTACGACCAACTCGGCGTCTTCACCTACGACCCGGGCTACGGCAACACGGCGTCCTGCGAAAGCAAGATCACCTATATCGACGGCGATGCCGGCGTGCTGCTGCACCGCGGCTACCCGATCGAGCAACTGGCCGAGAAGTCGTCGTTCCTGGAGGTGGCCTTCCTGCTGCTGAACGGCGAACTACCGACCGCCGAGCAGAAGACCGAGTTCGAGCTGGGCGTCCTGCGCCACAACATGGTGCACGAGCAACTCCGCACCTTTTACAATGGGTTCCGCCGCGATGCTCACCCGATGGCGGTGATCTGCGGGGTGGTCGGGGCGATGTCGGCGTTCTACCACGACAGCCTGGACATCAATAACCCCGAGCACCGGCGGATCGCCGCCTTCCGGCTGATCGCCAAGCTGCCGACGATCGCGGCCTGGGCCTACAAATACTCGATCGGCGAACCGTTCATGTATCCGCGCAACAGCCTCGGCTATGCCGAGAACTTCCTGCACATGATGAACGCGGTGCCGCCGGAGGAATACAAGGTCAACCCGGTGCTGGCACGGGCGATGGACCGGATCCTGATCCTGCATGCCGACCACGAACAGAACGCCTCGACCAGCACGGTGCGGCTGGCCGGCTCGACCGGGGCCAACCCCTATGCCTGCATCGCCGCCGGCATCGCCAGCCTGTGGGGCCC
>PLTJ01000374.1 GCA_003164455.1 Acetobacteraceae bacterium | reverse complement strand
CACCTCGCCCCGCTGGGGCGGGCCGCCGCGCGCATCACCGCCCGTCCCCTGCTGGGGGGCAACGAGGCACTGGTCCTGTACTGCGGCGACGAGGCCTACCCCGCCATGCTGCGCGCCATCGCCAGCGCCCGGCGCAGCGTTGCGCTGTCCAGCTATATTCTGCGCGACGATGATGCCGGCGGCGCCTTCGTCGATGCGCTGATCGCCGCGCATCGCCGCGGCGTGCCGGTGCGCGTGCTGCTCGACGGCATCGGTGGCGGCTATTTCCATTCGTCCGCCTTCAACCGCCTGGCCCGCGCCGGCGTGCCGACCGGCCGCTTCATGCACTCGCCGCTGCCCTGGCGCATGCCGTTCCTGAACCTGCGCACCCACAAGAAGATCCTGCTGGCCGATGGTTGCACCGGCTTCACCGGCGGCATGAACATCGGCCGCGAGAACGTGCTGGCCAGGCACCCGCAGCATGCCGTGCGCGACACCCACTTTTCCCTGCGCGGTCCGGTGGTCGGCCAACTCACCGAAGCCTTCGCGCGCGACTGGAGCTTTATCACCAACGAGGAACTCGCGGGCGAAGCGTGGTTTCCCGCCATCGCCGAAGCCGGCCCCGCCAGCGCCCGGGTGATCACCTCGGGTCCCGATGCGGACATCCAGAAAATCGAGTTCATGGTGCTGGAGGCGATTGCCTGCGCGCATCACACCGTGCGCATCAAGTCACCCTATTTCCTGCCCGACGAGCGCCTGGTCACCGCGCTGGCGCTGGCCGCGCTGCGCGGCGTGCAGATCGACATCGTGCTGCCCACGCGCAGCGACCACACCATCATGGACTGGGCGCTGCACGCCAATGTCCGCCCGCTCCTGCAAGGGGGCTGCCGCATCTGGCTCAACCCGGCGCCGTTCGATCATTCCAAGCTGATGGTAGTGGACGACGAGTGGTGCCTGATCGGCAGCGCCAACTGGGATGCGCGCAGTTTCCGGCTGAACTTCGAACTCAACGTGGAGCTTTACGATCCCGGGCTGGCCGTGCGCCTGACGGCGATGATCGATGCCGGCAAGGGGCGCCCGTTGACCGGCGAGGATCTCGCCGCGCGTTCCCTGCCGGTGCGCCTGCGCGATGCCGCGGCGCGCCTGCTGCTCCCCTATCTTTAGGCTGCGGCCAGCAATGCCGGCACGATCGCCACGGCCAGCGTCACCACGATCGGCCGGTGATCGGAACGGCGCCGCGGCAGCACGGCGCTATAGAGGCAGGTCAGATCGCGCACCAGGCAGCGGTCGATGCGCAGCGGCACGATGTCGCCCATCACATGCGTCGGATGGCGCGGCCCGACATCCTCGAAGCCGGGCAACAGCGCCGGTCCGATCAGATTGAAGTCGCCCAGCACCGCCGCCCGCTCCGGCAGTACCCTGGCAATCCGGCGCAGTTGCCGCCGGTTCAGGACTTGGCCGTGCGAGAGGTGAACGTTGGCGATGCCGACGCCATCCAGATCGACGATCTGGCACACCCGCTGGAACACCGATCCCGCGGGCAACGGCATCACCACGGGGGGATGCGGCAGGTCGTTCCGGCTCCACACGGCCAGCCCGTGGATCCGTCCGGGCAACAGGGTGCGCCAATAGTGGCCGCCGACCTGGCCGGGCAGCGAGTCGATGGCGTGAGTCGCCTCCTGCATGAGCAGGATGTCCGGATGGTACCGGCGAATCAGCCGGGCCACGTCGTCCGCCGTCGCACCGGTCAGCCGCAACAGATTCCAACTGATGATCTTCAGGGCGCGCTTACCGGCAGCGGGCGGCCGCTCGGGGATTTGCGCCGGCCGGCGCACCCGTTGGATCAGCCGCCGGTAGGCGCGCCGCATTTCGTCCCGTCGCGGGTGTTCTTTCGCCATGCGCTAATGTGGGCGCTCGCCCTGCCCGGCCGCAACCACGCGTTACGCCGGGCAGGGCGGCAGTCATCGCTATTTGATCACATTGAGGACCTCATAGCAGGCCCCCATGGTGTGGTAATCGGCCTTATTGTCGTATGTCTTGCGATCGTCGTATTGATGATTATCGGGGGTAAGGCGCCGGTACCACGCCCCGTATTTGTGATCCACGAAATGTTCCCAGGCATAAGCCCAGATCCTGTCATAGATCAGCCAATACTTTTCATCACCGGTGCGCGCGCCGAGCAAAGCGGCAGCGGCGAGGCTTTCGGCCTGTACCCAGAAATACTTGTCGGGATCGCACACCTTCCCGTCGAGGTCGTAGCCATAGACCAGTCCGCCGTGAACCGCGTCCCAACCGCATGCCCAGGCCCGGTCGAATAGCTCCCGGGCGCGGCCGAGACGCCAGTCGGCGGGGGCATGGCGGTCGAGGATCAGCAACAGTTTGGCCCATTCGGTCTGGTGGCCGGTCTGCACGCCCCAGGGCCGGATGCTGTTGGTGTTGTTGGTGTCGCGGGCGTACTCCAGATCGGGGGTCCAGTCCGGCTTGAAATGTTCCCAAACCTCACCGCCGGTCAGGCTGGCCTGGCGAACGGCGATGTTCCCGGCGATCAACACCGCGCGCTCGAGGAATTTTCCCTCGCCGGTGGCCTCAAAGGCCGCCACCATCGCTTCGCAGGCGTGCATGTTGTCGTTCTGGCCGCGATAGGCGCCAACCGTCCAGTGAGCGTCGGCTTCGTTGGCATAGAGGCCATCCCGGGGCAGCCAGAAATGGCGCTCCATCAGATCGAACGTCTCGTCGATCCAGCCGCGGGCCTCGGCGATGCCGATTTTCAGCGCGCAGGAGTAGGCCAGCAGGACAAAAGCCAATCCGTAGCAATGATTGGTGGTGTCCGCCGGCTGGCCCGCCTCGATCCGCCAGGCATAGCCGCCGGTGGCCGGATTGCGATGAACATGGCGCAGATAGTCGAGGCCGTGGCGCACCCGGGCCAGGTAGTCGGGCGTGCCGAACTGCCGGTAGGCCATCGCGTAATTGAAAACGAAACGGCACGAGGCGACCAGGGTGCGCGTGGAGGGGTCGTAAACCGTGCCGTCGTTCTTGTAGCGGTGAAAGAAGCCGCCGGCGGGATCGAGCGCGCGGGGATCGTAGAACGACAAGGTGTGCCGGATATGCTCAAGCAAGAACGACCGTTTGCGAAAGTCCACGCTCATGACTGTAACTCCTGACGGGTTCACGGTACGGAGCGGCGCGGTGAGTGTCAACCAGGCCGCCGGTTGCGGCGCCCGCCGGGGGGGCGCGGTAAAGCCTTTTTTAACGCTTTGGCGGTATCGTGATGAGCCCTGTAGCAGGAGGTTGATTCTTCTCAATTTCTGTCCTCGGCACGAAACATGTATGTGAAATGAAATTTTCATGTGCCCATGCAGATGCCATTGGATGGGACGAAGACCCTGAAACCCATCCTCGCGATCGTCGCCGCGCTCGCGCTTGCGGGCGGGCTGTTCGTGCCTGCGCCGGCGTCGGCTGACCTCTACGACTGGACGTTATCCGGCGCGAGCACGGGTGCGGGCACGCTGACCACTGGCGCCGCGGATAATGGCGGCTTCGACATCCTGAGTTTCGCCGGCCAGATCGACGGCGTCCTGGTGAGCCTGGACGGCACGCCGCTGAATCCGGGCCCGGGCGGCCAGACGAGCCCCTTCGGCGCTTTCGACTACGACAATATTGTCTACGAGGAGTTCGGCAGCACTGACGTGCTCGATACCTATGGGATACTCGTGAGTTTTGCCGGTACTGCCAACCTGGAAGGCAACATCTGGGGAAATGGCGGGACGAGCTATTCCTATTATACCGGACCCAACGCCGGGAACTATCCCATCAGCGACACCAACGACACCTTCTCCATCACCGCGGCGCCCGATCCGCCATCCGATCCGGGCCCCGACCCGGCGCCCGAGCCAACGACGCTCGCCCTTCTGGGCAGCGGCCTGATCGGCCTTGCCGTGGTGGTGCGCCGCCGCTGGGTCTGACCGCGCACAGGCGTTGCAAACCGCCCGGAAGGTGCGACGCTTTCCGCCCTGCCGCGCAGGAAGCCGCTAGAGCGGGATGACTTCTGGTAGGCGAAGTCATCACGTTCCAGCTCTTTGTTTGATCGCGTGATTCAGACCTCCGGCGATTACGCCTCCGGT
>PLTJ01000364.1:1602-4808 GCA_003164455.1 Acetobacteraceae bacterium | reverse complement strand
CCGACTTCCTGCTGTCGCCGGAAGCACAGGCGCAGGCGGCCGACCCGCGGGTCCTCGGCAGCCCCACCGTGCTGGCGCTCGACCGCCTGGCGCCGGCCGAGCGCGCCCGCTTCGACGCCCTGCCGCGCAACCCCGCCCTACCGGAGCCGGCGGAACTCGGCACCGCGCTGGCCGAGCCGCATCCGAGCTGGATGACTGGGCTGGTGGACGAATGGGAAAGACGATTCGGTTCCTGAGCCGCGCGCAGGCCCGGCGTGGGATCGTCTTCAGGTTTCATCCCATTGTCATCGGCGCCGGCCCCGGCCCACTTCCCACGGATTGAGCGGATCGCTATCAGGGGGCCACGTTGCTGGCGGCCAAGTGTACGCTTGGTCGAACCGGCAGCAGGAATCTGGTGGGAGCGTGTCATGGGCAGATTGCCAACAACGTACGGGCCGGCGACGATGCGGCTGCTGGTCCTCGCCGCCCTGGCGCTGCCGGCGGCTGGCGCGCAGGCGCAGACCGCAGCCAACCTGAACGCCCTGCGGGGCCTGGCGCCGGTCACTGCCCTCGATAACACCGCGGCCGGCAAGGCGGCGCTGGCGGCCAACCTGACCATCACCGGCGCGATCCAGAACGGCATTGCCCACCGGCCGACCCTGCTGCCTTTCCCCGAGCAACAGCAGCAGGCGCTCCGTGACGCCTACATTACCAGCGGCGACGCCAGTGGGCTGGCGGATGCGCTGGGCAGCAAACTGGGCGGCGTCTATCAGACAGCGGCCAGCACCACGAGCACGGATGACGGCAAGACCGTCAGCGTCACCAACATCTCGCCGGCCGTCGCCCGCCTGATCGCCTACGCCTATCTCACCACCGGTTCCGATTCCGCATCGGGCAAGTTCTTCTTTGCCAATGCGACGCTCGATGGCAAGAAGCCGGTCTCGTCCGAGGCCATCGCTGTTCTGAAGGCCGTCGACGGCATCCCGGATATCTTCGGCAAGACCTACGGCCTGGCGGCGGGCAGCCAGGGCGCCGACCTCTATGGCGATTCCCGGCCGTTCCAGACCGAACCCCATTTCACCCCGATCAACGGCAAGGATTTCTTCGCCGTCCAGTCCAGCAACATCGCCTATCTGCGCGGCCCGGCGCAGAATCTGGTGGACAGCCCCTCCTATCCGAGCGGCCACACCACCTATGGCTATACCGAGGCGCTGGTGCTCGCCCTTCTGGTGCCGCAACGCTATGAGCAGATGATCACGCGCGGCGCCGAATACGGCGACAACCGCATCATCATGGGGGCCCATTACACGATGGACGTGCTGGGCGGCCGGACGCTCGCGCTCTACGACATCGCCCAGTTGCTGGCCAACAAGCCCGGCTACGTCGCGGTGGCGCGCAACGGGGTGCAGATCGACAATTTCGGGGACGCCCTGGCGGCCGCCCGCGCCGATGTCACCAAGGCCCTGGAGGCCGGCTGCGGCAACACGGTCGCGGTCTGCGCCACACAGGACAAGAGCCGCTTCGCACACCAGGCGCGGAACCAGGCCTTTTACGAGGTGACCCAAACCTATGGTCTGCCGGTGGTGTTCGCCCACAACGCCAAGGGCCGCGAGGACGTCGGCAAGCTGGCGCCGGAAGCCGGCTATTTGCTGACCGCGGCTTTCCCCACCCTGACGCTCGCCCAGGCCGACGCGATCCTGACCGCGACCGAGGGGCCGGGCGGCGGCTTCCTCGACAACGGTTCGGCCTTCGGCATCTATTCGCGCCTTGACCTCTATCGCGCGGCCGAGAAAGCCATCGCGGTGGCTCACCCGAGGTAACATCGCTCTGCGCGATGACGGCGCCCTGGCAGCGGCGCCGGCGCTGCTGGTGGCAACCATGCTGGCGCCGATCGCCGCCGGCCTGACGGCGACGCTGGCCCCGGCGTTCGGCTGGTTCCCCGCGCTCGGCGGCGGCGCGGTGTCGTTGCAGCCGTTTGCCGACTTTTTCGCCCTCCCGGAAGTGCCCGGAGCGATCGCCGCGACGCTGCGCACGGGTCTGACCGCCACCGTCCTTTCTCTCGTCATCGCCCTGGCGCTGGCCGTGGTGGCGCGGCGCGGCGCCGTGCGGCGGATCGCCGACGCCATCGTCGCCCCCCTGCTGGCCACGCCGCACGCGGCACTGGCCATCGGGCTGGGCTTCCTGCTGGCGCCGAGCGGCTGGTTGGTCCGCGCGGTCTCGCCGGGGCTGACCGGCTGGCACGTGCCGCCCGACATCGCCATCGTGCAGGACCCGCTCGGGGCCGCGCTGGTGCTCGGGCTGTGCGTGAAGGAAGTGCCGTATCTGCTGCTGATGACGCTGGCGGCGCTGGCGCAGGCCGACGCGCCGGCCTCGCGCATGGTGGCGGCCTCGCTGGGCTACGGGCCGTGGCGGGCCTGGGCGCTGGTGGTGCTGCCCAGGGTGTGGCCGCAACTGCGCCTGCCCGTCGCCGCGGTGCTCTCTTTTTCGCTTTCGGTGGTGGACGTGGCGCTGATCCTCGGGCCGGGCAACCCGCCGACGCTGGCGGTGCTGGTGCTGCGGCTGTTCAACGACCCCGACCTCGGGCGCTGGTTCCCGGCCTGCGCGGGCGCGGCGCTGCTGGCGGGCATCGTGCTGGCCGCGCTCGGCCTTTTGTTTGCCCTGGAGCGCCTGCTCGCCCGGCTTGGCCGCGCCCTGGCGGCGAGCGGCGCGCACGGCGGCGACGGGCGCGCGGCCGACCGCTTCGCCGGCGGGATCGGGGCGGTGCTGGCGGCGCTGGGGGCCGGCGCGCTCGCCGTGCTGGCGGTCTGGTCGATCGCCGGCGTCTGGCGGTTTCCGGATGCCTTGCCCGCGCGCTGGTCCTGGGCCACCTGGCGAGCCCAGGCGCCGGCGCTGTCCGGCCCGGCGCAGGCCACCCTGTTCATCGGCCTGGCCGCCACCCTGTTGGCGCTGCTGCTGTCCATTCTCTGCCTGGAGAACGAGCGCCGTACCGGGCGGCCGCCGCGCCGGGCGCTGGCGCTGTTGTATGTGCCGCTGCTGGTACCGCAGATCGCTTTCCTGTCCGGCATGCAGCAGGCCCTGCTGCGCCTTCACCTCGACGGCGGGGCGGTGGCGCTGGTGTGGGCGCATCTGGTGTTCGTGCTGCCCTATGTTTTCCTGTCATTGGCCGAACCCTGGCGGGCGCTCGACCCCCGCCTGCTGCGCAGCGCCGCCTGCCTGGGGGCGTCGCC